>NZ_JBEPCJ010000020.1:0-125298 GCF_040299565.1 Spirillospora sp. NPDC000708 | reverse complement strand
GGCGTCGCTTCGCGATGGACTTCGTCCACCCTTGACTTTGGAGCCTCTGCGGCCCCTGGGCAGGTGTTGGGGGCAGGCTCCGCCTGCCCCGCCCCGGGTCGCGCCGCCCCCACCGTCGCCCACGTAAGGGAACTGGAGGCGAAATAGCGCGATGAATTGGCGCCGACTCGAACCCCGCAAGGAAATGTAGGTATACCCAGCTATACCTATCCTCAGAGCAACAAAAATAGCCCCCCTTTCTCAACTCCAAAACCAGCCACAGTCGATATACTCGACTCATGCATTCGGTCAAGGTCGATCTCAACGAGGCGTCCACCATGGAATTGGTGAACGCCGCTGCGATGATCGCCGCCGAACTGGCCACCCGTGAGGCTCCCGAATCTCCGGCAGCATGCCTGGAACTCAGCGAAACCCTCGTGGCAGCGTCCGATATGCAGGAAAGCGCGCTGGCATCGTTCATCGGTCGGGTCGACACCGCCGGAGAACAGGCCCGGTGGGGATATCCCTCCGCACAGGCGTGGCTGCGGTCGCGGCTGGGCATGCGCGACAGCCGAGCCAAGGAGCGCCTCACCCTCGCCCGGCAGCGTCATCGCCTCCCCCAGGTGACCGAACGACTCGCCGCCGGGGACCTGTCCCACGGCTACGCCATCACCGTCGCCGACTCGGTCGCGCGCCTCGACGACCACGACTGCGCCGAGGCCGAGACAATCCTCCTCGGCTTCGTCGACCAAGGCTTCTCGGCCGGGAAGGTCGCCGCGTTCGGCCGCCGCATCCGAGACCTCATCGCCGAACGCGACGACACTGAAGACGCCCCCGACGAGGACACCAAGCGCGGCTACGACAAGTCGTGGATCACGACCACGCGTTCGCTGGACGGTGGCCGGTACGTCAAGGGCTGGCTGAACCCCGAGGACGCCGCCATCTGGGACGGCAGCCTGGCCCCGCTGGCCAAGCCGGCCGGGCCGGACGACCGCCGCGACCTCCCCGAACGCACCGCAGCCGCCTTGTCGAGCGTGCTCTCAGGCGGGCACAAGGCGTCCAAGGTCACCGTGATCTGCGACCTGGAGACGCTCACCGGCGGCAACGCCCCCGCCCGCCTCACCGACGGCACCCCCATCCCCGCCGCCCAAGCCCGCCGCATCGCCCTAGCCGCCGGAGTCTCACCCCTCCTCCTCGGACGCGGAAACACACCGCTCTACCTCGGCCACCGGGAACGATTCGCCTCCGCAGCACAACGCCAAGTCCTTGAGACGCTGTACTCCTCCTGCGCGGTACGAGGCTGCGAAGTGCCCGGAACGCTGTGCGAGGTCGACCACGTCCACGGATGGGCACTGGGACAATCGCCCACCGACATCGACCAGCTCGCCCTCACCTGCGGATGGCACAACCGCTTCAAACACAGTCGCCCCGATCAAGTTCAGATCACTAAAGATGGCGACGGGCGATACGTCTACCGGCTACTCCCACCAGCCGACGCCAGAGGATCCACAATCGGGACCGGGCCACCAGACAGCATCGGCCGCCCACCACCCGATAACCCCGCCCTCGACTGGGCCGCCTGATCAGCACTCGACACCGCCACACCGGATACACACACGCTCGCGCTACCGGCGCGGGAGGCGCCCGGACGCCTCCCCGCGCCGGGTGGCCGGGGCACCGCGAGCCCACCCCTGTCGCCACGCCGCTCTAATGCCTCCGGTGACCACTGCCTCCGGTGACCACGCCCGCGCCCTGGTGTCCGTACGGCTCTTCCAATGAACGGGCCGAGCGCTGCCGATCCCTCCGAGTCACCCCGGGCAAATCACCGAATGGCCTCGCCAGCGAACTCGGCGGCGGGTCTCTCGAATTCTCCTGGTCTCCCTTACGTGGGCGACGGTGGGGCGGCGCGACCCGGGGCGGGGCAGGCGGAGCCTGCCCCTAACGCTGCCTCAGGGGCCGCAGAGGCTCCAAAGTCAAGGGTGGACGAAGTCCATCGCGAAGCGACGCCGAAGGCGCCCTTGACTTTGGAGGGGCGGCCCCGTACGCAAGCGCCGCCCCCACCGCCTCTGGGCCCTATGCCCCGATGCCCCCGATACCCCGATGCCACCAATCGTCGATCCCGCCAATCCCGGACGCGCGACACCGGCGCGCAACACCGGCGCGCAACACCGACTAGCAAGCCCCGACTCGTCCACCCCGAATCGCAACCTCGACTCGTCCACCCCGAATCGCAACCTTGACTCGCGATCCTGGTGCGCCGCCCCACCCAGCCCACGAGCACCAACCCGCAAGCACCGCTCCCACAAGCATCCAACCGGCAAGCACCACGACCAGACGGCCCCACCGCCTGGCACCACCGCCAGACGGCACCACCAGGCATCACCGGCAGGCACCAGCGGCAGGCACCGCCGCCAGATGGCACCACCACAGACACCACCGGCAGGCACCACCCCAGCAGGCGGCAGGCAGCACCTCAGCTCTGCCTCACACCCCGGGTATCAACGTGCTATCCCCGCACGCACCAGTGCCTTCGCTTCGGTGCCGCTTCCATTGCCGCTCCGCTCGGCTCCAAGCGAAGCCGCGCCCAACGAAGCCGATCCAACAAAGCGAGCCAACAAAGCGAGCCAACAAAGCGAGCCGAGAGAAGCGAAGAGCGGCGTCCAAGCGCCTCTACTGGGCGAGTTCGGCGGTGAAGAGGGCGCGGACGCGGGCCCAGGAGTCTTCGGCGGCGGAGGCGTCGTAGGGTTCGCGGCCCGGGAAGAAGAAGGCGTGCTGCGCGCCCGGGTAGACGACTTCCTCGTGGCGGACGCCCGCCGACTCCAGGGCGGCGGTGATCTGGTCCCGTTGGGCCGCGTCGATGACGTGGTCGAGCTCGGCGAAGAACATGAGCGTGCGGACGTCCCCGGACGCGATGGCGGGGGCGTCGTCCAGCAGGGGTTCCGGGCGGCTGAGCGCGGTGCCGGCGACGGGGAGCCAGCCGGGGTAGTAGATCGCGGCGGCGGCGAGGTCGAGGCGGGTGGCGGCGAAGAAGGCGATGTGGCCGCCGAGGCTGAAGCCGAGGACGCCGGTCTTCTCGGTGGCGTTCGCGTGCTCGCGGACGTGGGCGACGCAGGCGCGCAGGTCGGCTTCGACGTCGTCGCGGGTGAGGCGGCCGAGGAGGTCGAAGGCGCGGGTGCGGTTGGCGTCGCTCTCGGCGAAGCCGGACGCGGTCTCGGGGCCGGAGCGGTGGTAGAGGTTCGGCGCGATGGCGACGTAGCCGAGCTCGGCGACCTGCCGGGCGATGTCGCGGACCTGGTCCGTCAGGCCCCACAGCTCGGAGCAGACGAGGACCGCCGGGTGCGCGCCGGAGCCGGACGGGCGGGCCAGGAACGCGTTCATCGGCGCCGGGCCCCCGACGTCGATCCGTACCTCGTCCGCGGTGATCTGGGTCGCCATGGGAGCCCCCGTCGTCAGGTCGCGCGCCCGCGGCGCGAACCCGATGATCTTACTCGCGCAGTGCGGCCCAGGCCGCTCCTACAAGTAGGCGCGCATGGGGACGGGGAACGCGGGCCTGGTCGAGTGGGCGGGCAGGGTCGCGACACGGCTGCTGCCCGTGCATGCTGGGGCGTCGTAGAGGCTGAGGAAGTACGGAGTGTTGTTGACGCCCGACCGGACGGTCTGGGACAGGGACGCGCACTGCGACGGATACCGGTCGAAACGCAGGACGGTGACGGCGCCGGTGTAGTCCGGGTTCTCGTAGAGGCATGCCGCGTCCTGCGGGCATGAGGACGGGTCGTCGGCGGCGGCGGGTGCCGCGGGTGCGACGGATCCCGCCGCGATCATGAGCGTGGTCGCCGCGAGCCGGAATCGACGGAGCATGGTGGTCCCCCTGGTGGCCGGTGCCTCTCCTTTCAAGATCATAGCCGTGCGTGATCATCTGACCGCGTACCGTCAGGACGTGGCGAGGCTCCGGCTCTTGCGGACGAGGGTGGCGCCGAGCAGCAGGACGAGCACGACGGCGATCGCGGTGAGCGAGGCGGCGACGCCGATGGTGGCCGCGCCGGGCACGGTGAGCAGGGTGAGGACGACCGCGACGGCGGTGAACGGGGGCGGGACGGTGACGTGCCCGAGCGGGGCGTGCAGGGCGTACAGCATGGCCAGGACGATCGCGACGGGCACGGCGGTCGCGGCGACGACGGTGGTCGCGCTCGCCGCGATGCCGTGCTCGCCCTCACCCGCGGACGCGACGGCGACCTCGAGTCCGGCGCCGAGTGCGGCGAGGGCCGCGAACATGGCGTAGTGGCCGTAGCCCCAGATGAACGAGCGGTCGCGCCGCGCTTCGAGGCCCTCGCCGGCGGGTTCGGAGAAGTAGATCCACCAGATCGTGAACAGGACGGTCAGCCCGGCGAGCGCGATGACGACGAGTTCGGCGCTGAGCCCGTGGGCGACGGCGCCCTGGACGGCGTTGGTGGCGGCGAGGACGCTCTCGCCGAGCAGGATGATGGTGAACAGGCCGTACCGTTCGGCGATGTGGTGCGGGTGCCAGGTCGTCATGCCGGGGCGTTCGGCGAACAGCGGGACGGACAGGTCCGCGAGGGCGCAGACGACGAACGCCCACACCGGGCCGTCGCCGGGGAGCGCGAGCCGGGACACCCACAGCACCTGGACGAGCGAGACCCCGATCGCGTAGCGCAGGGCGGTGGCGCGGCCGTCGGGGTGGGCGATGGCGGCGCGCACCCAGAGGCTGACGAGGCCGACGCGCATGACGAGGTAGCCGATGGTGACGGTGGTGAAGTCGCCGTCGAACGCCGACGGCACGCCCGCCGCGAGGACGAGGACGCCGGCCATCTGCAGGAACGTCATCACGCGGTACGGGACGTCGTCGGTGTCGTAGGCGGACGCGAACCAGGTGAAGTTCATCCACGCCCACCAGATCGCGAAGAACACGGCGAGGAACGCCCCGACCGCGTGGCCCGCGTGGCCCTCCTCGGTGGCGTGCGCGAGCCGTCCGGCGATCTGCGACACGGCGGCGACGAACGTCAGGTCGAACAGCAGCTCCAGGGGGCTGGAGACGCGGTGGGGTTCGGCCAGGTCACGGGCGACCATCCGGGTACGCAGCGATGGCATGCGCTCACTCTAGGGCGCGCCGCGCCCACGGGCGTTCTCAGAAGAACGCGGGCCCGCGGCGCAGCAGGGTGTCGTACAGCATCTGCTGGACGTTCTCGCGGACGTGGTCGGTGACGTTGAACAGGGTCATCGGGTCGTCGGCGTCCTCGGCGGCGTACTCCTCCAGCGTCATCGGCTCGCCGAACTGGATCATCCACTTGGACGGCAGCGGGACGAGCCCGGCGGGCCCGAGCAGCGGGAACGTCGGGGTGACGGGGAAGTACGGCAGGCCGAGCAGCCGGGCGAGCGGCCGCAGGTCGCCGATCTTGGGGTAGATCTCCTCGGCGCCGACGATGGCGGCCGGGACGATCGGGACGCCGGCGCGCAGCGCGGTGCCGACGAAGCCGCCGCGGCCGAAGCGCTGCAGCTTGTAGCGGTCGGCGAACGGTTTGCCGACGCCCTTGAAGCCCTCCGGGAACACCCCGACGAGCTCGCCCTTGCCGAGCAGCCGCGCGGCGTCGGCCTGGCAGGCGAGGGTGTGGCCGGCCTTGCGGGCCAGGTGCGCGAGGACGGGCACCTGGTAGACGAGGTCGGCGCCGAGGAGCCGGACGCACCGGCGGGCGTTGTCGTGCAGCGCGACCGACAGCATCAGCGCGTCGAGCGGGAGGGTGCCGGAGTGGTTGGCGACGATCAGCGCGCCGCCCTCCGCCGGGACGTTCTCGACGCCCGCGACCTCGACGCGGAACCAGCGCTCGTAGAGGGCGCGGGCCGCGGGGAGCAGGACGTTCTCGTTGAAGTCGGGGTCGTAGCCGAACTCGTCGACCTCGTACTCGCCGGAGATGCGGCGGCGCAGGAAGGCCAGTCCGGACGCGATGCGGCGCTCCAGCGGCCCGGGGCCGGTGCCGGCGTCGCCGCCGGACTCCCCCGCCTCGCCGCCGTCAGGGCGGGCCGAGGCGAGCCGGATGACCTGCGCGCCCTCGTCGTCCTCGTGGCGGGCGTGCATCATCCTGCCTCCTTCCCCGCGCGGCGCGGGCCGCACGGTGTCGTCCACCGGACGGGTCGCCCGGTCGCGCCGGCCGGACCGTGCCGGTACGGCCGCGCTCGCCGGTCAGCCGCGCAGCAGCGAGGCCAGCCGTGCCGCCGGGCCGTGGCGGCCGAGGCCCTGGGCGGCGACGAAGTCGGCGAACGCCGCCTCCGACCCGTACTTCGGGCGCCATGCCAGCTCCTCCTCCAGGGCCGAGGTGTCGATGACCCGGCCGTAGGTGAGCCAGCGCAGCAGCTCGGGCGAGAATCCCGACATGCCCGCGAACCGCCGTCCCATGTCGCCGAACAGCGAGATCGACGGCGCCGGGACGGGCACGTAGGGGCGGCCCGCGCGGCGCAGCGCCTGCGACAGCAGGAGCACGCCGTCGCCGGCCACGTTGTAGCAGCCGGGGTGGTCCTCGACGGTCATCCGCCGCAGCACCTCGACGCCGTCGTCCTCGTGGACGAACTGGAGCCGGGGATCGAAGCCCAGCACCGTCGGGACGACCGGCATGCGCAGGTACCGCGTGAGCGGCGAGTCGACGCCGGGGCCGACGAAGTTGGCGAACCGCAGCACCGACACCGTCAGGTCGGAGCGGCGCCGCGTCAGCCCGCGGACGTATCCCTCGACCTCGACGGCGTCCTTGGCGTACCCGGACGTCGGCGCCTCGACGGGCTCGTCCCGCTCGGTGAACACGGCCGGGTCCATCGGGGAGGAGCCGTAGACGGCGGCCGAGGACCGCACGACGAGCTTGCGCGCGTCGGGCGAGCGCTGGCACGCCCCGAGGAGCTGCATCGTCCCGATGACGTTGAGCTCTTTCACCTTCGCCCGCGGCACCGACGCCGAGGTGACCAGGTTGAGGTGCACCACGGTGTCGACCCGGGCGGACGAGATGATCTTCGCGATGCCGGGCGTGCGGATGTCGACCCGCACGAACTCGGTGCGGCCGAGCGGCATCGTGGGCGGCACGGTGTCCACCCCGATGACCCGCTCGATCCCCGGGTCGGCCTGCAGGGCGTGCGCGACCCGCGCCCCCAGGAAACGGGAGACGCCCGTGACGAGGACGACACGGGCCGCGGCGGGCTTGGCTGGCCCCGACTCGGCAGGCACTGTGCGCCCCACCCCTTACGGCTGAGCGACCGGCGTGCTCACTTCTTGTTGCGGCGCTGGATGCGCGTCTTCTTCAGCAGCTTGCGGTGCTTCTTCTTGGCCATCCGCTTGCGGCGCTTCTTGATGACAGAGCCCACGAGACCTCGCTCGGCGTATCGGGTGTTGTGCAGGAGACGAACGTGCCGCAGGCGAGTGATGACTCGATACGCGCGCACGGTCCGCTGCCCAAGGGTACCGCTGCGCAGGTGGAGATCTCGCCGCGGCATGGCGCGCGGCGACCGGCACCGCGCCGCGCGCGCCGTCCCGCGGCGCCGCCCGCGATGCCGGGCACCGTTCCGCGCGGGCGGGCGGGGATGGTGACTCCGCCCGTCCCGCGGTGTCCGGACCGGCTCCGGACCGGGGGTCGCGCGGGGCATCGGCGATGCCCCGTCCGCCCGGTCCCCGGGTCCGGCGGCCTA
Source organism: Spirillospora sp. NPDC000708 (assembly GCF_040299565.1). Taxonomy (NCBI): domain Bacteria; kingdom Bacillati; phylum Actinomycetota; class Actinomycetes; order Streptosporangiales; family Thermomonosporaceae; genus Spirillospora; species Spirillospora sp. NPDC000708. The sequence goes on along the minus strand of NZ_JBEPCJ010000020.1, from coordinate 117,642 downwards.
CCGGCCGCCGGCCGGTCCTCGTCCTGTTTCCCCAGCTCCGGGACGGTCCTCGCGGGTCGTCCCGGCGCCCCCTGCACGGCCGGGTGGCAGGTTCGGCGAGGGCCTGTCGGCCCCGCCCTCACCCGTTATCCGGCTTCGATGTACGCGTCGCGCAGGTAGTCGTGAACAGCCTGTTCGGGGACCCGGAACGAGCGGCCCACCCGGATGGCGGGAAGCTCGCCCGAGTGGACGAGGCGGTAGACGGTCATCTTGGACACCCGCATCACCGAGGCCACTTCGGCCACGGTCAGGAACCTGACCTCGCTGAGAGGTCGCTCGCCTGAGCTCATCGGACGCCCTCTTCCACACGTGCCGCGCACCGGCCCTTCGGGTGACTTTGATCACGCACGTGTACTTCCTCCAGCGTAAATCGCGTATCGGCAGTCGCAAGAGGGGAGTTCCGCACATTTCCGTATCCGACCCTGACCGGGCGGCCATATCGTTGCTCCCGTACGGAGCGCGAACATGACGGCACTGGGCGTGGCAATCCCACCGAATGTCAACCGAAAACAGGCGATGACCTGCGACTCAGAGGTTCGCGCTGGGGCCGCGCCAAACCACGGACACCGTTACGGCAGCCCTGTCACACCCAGTGACAGGATGGACGGCCGCGCCGGAAGGTAAGCAAGGTCAGTCCTTCGGGGACAGCCCCGCGCGGGCGAGGAGATACGCCGTCAAGGGCCCGTAATGGTGCGGAGACACGCCGTCGTCCAGCGGGACGACCACATCGATCTTGCCTTCGGCGGCGCCGGCGAACAGCGCGGGATCGTTACAGTCCGCGAATCCGACGGTGTCGATGCCTGCCTGGCCGGCGGCGCCCGCCCAGCCGTGATCGGCAATGGCCAGATCCGGCCAAGAATCGTGTTTATCGTTCATGGTCTCGCCGTTTCCGCTATCAGCGGACGCGGCTGCAGCGGACGCGGCCGGGCCGGCGCCTCCCGAGGCCAGCTCGCGGAGCATCGCCTCCATCGGATGCGGGTCGTGCGTGTGGTGGGTGCGGAAGTCCTCGCCCTCCAGCATCGCCACGCCCGGCTCGGCGTAGACGATCCGGCGCAGGTCGGAGCCGCCGTAGTCGACCTCGATCTCGTACGTCCAGCCCGCCGCCGGGGTCAGGATGCGGCAGCCCGCGCCCGCCAGCGCCCGCGCGACGCCCTGGTACAGCGGGGTCAGCGTGGCCGGATGCCCGGTCGCGATCACCACGGTCTCCCGGCGGCGCGCCGCGAGGCCGATCCGGTCGCCCATCGCCTCCAGCGTGTCGAGGGTGATGTCGGGGTCGATCGTGTCGTCGCCGTACACGTGCCGCGGATCCGGGTTCACGCCGCAGCGCTCGACCATCATCTCCAGCACGGACCGCTCCGTCCACGACGGCTTGAGCTCCAGCCCGAACCGGTAGTACGGGTTGCCGGCCGCCATCCGCCGGTAGTGCAGCAGGTTGTTCTGCCGCGGTGTCGCCACGTCGCCCGCGATCATCGTGCGGACGAGGTGCGCGCGCAGTTCGTCCCGCGTGGGGGGCTTGCCAGGATCCGCCATCACTCGTCCGCCGCCGCTCTACTTGTCGCTTGTCGCTCGTCGCTCGTCGTCGCCCGTCCGCGGTGACTCGCCGCGGTCACTCGTCCGTCATCGGGTCGAGGCCGTGCTCGGGGAAGACCTCCCGCCGGGTCGCCAGGATCGCCTGGTCGACCGGGTTCGCCGGGTCGTAGCCGTTCCCCCACCGGTGCACCTCCACCACGTCCGTCCCGTCCGTCATCCGGCGCGGGGCGATCTCGCCGGTGCGCCTCCGCACGAACTCGCGCCAGGCGTCCGGGGTCTCGGTGGCCGGCGCGATCGGGTCGCCGGACGCCTCCGCCAGCAGGTGCGTCCAGGCGCGCGGGACGACCTGGACCAGCTCGTAGCCACCGCCGCCGGTGAGGATCCAGCGGCCGCCGGCCGTCTCGTGCGCGAGCCGGTGCAGCGCCGCGTACGCGGTCCGCTGCCCGTCCACGGTGAGGATCAGGTGGGCGAGCGGGTCGAGCGCGTGCGAGTCGGCGCCCTGCTGGGTGACGAGCACCTGCGGGCGGAACCGGCGCAGCAGCTGCGGGACGACCGCGTCGAACGCGCGCAGCCAGGACGCGTCGTTGGTGCCGGGCGGCAGCGAGACGTTGACCGCCGTGCCGTCGGCGCCGGTCTCGGTGGGGAACCCCGTGCCGGGGAACAGCGTCCGCGGCGTCTCGTGCAGGCTGATCGTCAGGACGCGCGGGTCGTCGTAGAACGCGGCCTGGACACCGTCGCCGTGGTGCACGTCGATGTCGACATAGGCGACGCGCTCGGCGCCGTTCTCCAGCAGCCACGCGATCGCGACGGCCGGGTCGTTGTAGACGCAGAAGCCGCTCGCGGCGCCGCTCAGCGCGTGGTGCAGGCCGCCGGAGACGTTCGCGGCGTGCTCGGCGCGGCCCGTCCAGACCGCCTCCGCCGCGGCCACCGAGGCGCCCGTCACCAGCGCGGACGCGTCGTGCATGCCGAGGAAGACGGGATTGTCGTCGGTGCCGAGGCCGTACCGCGGCTCCGGCAGCCCGGTCGCGCCCGCGTGCTTGACGGCCGCGATGTACGCCTCCTCGTGGACGAGGCGGAGCAGCTTGTCGTCGGCGGTCTCGAACTCCGACACCCGCACGTTGCTGCGGTCCAGCACGCCGAGCTCGCGGGCCAGCGCCATCGTCAGCTCGACGCGGACCGGGTTCATCGGGTGGCCGGGCCCGAAGTCGTAGGAGACGAGCCGGTCGTCCCAGAAGATCTCCAGCCCGCAGCCCCGGGGCGGAGGCTGGGAGGGCGGCGCGACGCTCATGACCTCACGGTATCGCGGCGGGTCCGTGGCCAGGATCACAGACCCCACCGGTCCGGACGTCCCTCGCGATCAAGCTGTGATGTTGATTACACGACATAAATGGGCATGTACATAACACAACGGAAACAGCCAGTGAGGTGCCGATGGACCAGAGCGTCCGCAGCCGCGCGATCTCCGGCGCCCTCCGGCTGGGCGTCCACCCCTTCATGCACCGGGTCCCCGGGCACGCCCCGAGCATCCGCACCGCCCGCTCCGCCGTGGACGCCGCGTCCCTGCTGCTGCGGGCCGGCTCGCGGGCCCGGGTCGTCCCGCTGGCGGACCCGCGCGTCGAGAGCCCCGGTGACCGACCGGTCAGGGGCGAGTGGGTCGTCGCCCGGGACGCGCCCGAGGCCCCCGCCGCGGGCGCGTCGCCCGCGGGCGCGATCCTCTACCTGCACGGCGGCGGCTACGTCGTCTGCTCGCCGCGCACCCATCGGTCGATCACGTCGCGGCTGGCGGTCGAGACCGGGCTGCCCGTCCTCGTGCCCCGCTACCGGCTCGCGCCCGAGCACCCCTTCCCCGCCGCGCTGGAGGACGCCGTCGCCGCCTACCGGTGGCTGCTCGACCGCGGCGTCCCCGCGTCCGGGATCGTCGTGGCGGGCGACTCGGCGGGCGGGCACCTCGCCGCCACGCTGGCGGGCGAGATCTGCAGGACGGGGCTGCCGTCCCCCGCCGGGATCGTCCTGTTCTCCCCCTGGGTCGACCTGACCTGCGAGCTGTCCACCCGCGAGCAGCGGCGCGCCCGCGACCCGTACATCAGCGCGTACGCGGCGCGCCGGGTCGCCCGCCTCGTGGTGGGGCCGGGCGGCTTCGACGACCCGCGCCTCGCCCTGCTCACCTGCGCGTGGACGGACACGCCGCCGGTGCTGATCCAGGTCGGCGGCGCGGAGGTGCTGCGCCCCGAGGCGGAGGCGCTCGCGGACGCGCTGACCGCCGCGGGCGCCGACTGCGAGCTCCAGGTCTGGAAGGGGCAGATGCACGTCTTCCAGATCCTCAACCGGGTGCTTCCGGAGGCGAGCGCGGCGATGCGCGACGCCGCCCGCTTCATCGGGTCCGTCACGGCCCCGGCGCCCAAGAAGTCGGAGGTCGCGGCGTAGGCGCGCGGACCTACCGGCCGTCGCCCTTGCCCTCCTCGGGCGCGGAACGGCGGTTCGCGGCCAGGAGCGCGGCCGCGTGGTCGGCCATGAAGCGCGGCACGCCGAGCCTGATGAGCGTGCGGTGCAGCAGCGTCCGCTCCACGGGGGACGCCGCGCGGGGCACGCCCGCGTCCCGTTTCCGCCGGTCGACCATCCCGCGCCTCCCCCGCCGTCATCAAGATCAACGGGGATGGTAGCCAGGAAAATCCCTGTTTCACCCGGGAATCGGACTCATTAGCCACGCTAGGGAATCTGCCCGTCACCCCGCGTGGCCCGATCACCGGGTCGTCGCGGGTCAGAAGTTGCGGGCGTGCTCGGGCTCGAAGACCGGGTCGCCGTCCTCCGGCCGGCGACGGACGGTGAGGAAGCCGACCGCCGCCGCGACCGTCGCGATCCCCTCTCCGACCAGGCTGATCGTCTTCTTGGTGTACCAGACGGGCTCGTGCATGTCCGGCAGCGGACCGAGCGCGCCGACGTCGACGTAGTAGTAGAGCAGGAGCGCGCCGACCGCGCTCCCCGCGACGAGGAACGCCAGCGCGTACGACCAGCGGGCCGCGTAGGTGAGAATGATCACCGCGACGACGGCGGCGATCCCGGCCTGGATGCGGAAGAGCAGGTCGCCGTGGATCGAGCCGCCCTGGACGAACGCCATCTGGGGAGCGAACCTCCAGTGCACGACGGCGTCCGCGGCGAGTCCCGCGGCGACCAGCAGTCGGAGTATGAGTCGCATACTCCTAACACGGCCCCGCACCCCCGCCCGGCTCAACCCGATCATTCGGAATTCCACTTTTTCCGGGCGATGTGCGCGGTGCGGGGCAAAACAGGGCAGGGCAGGCGGGGCGGAGCAGGGCAGGCGGGCGGGGCGGGGCGGGGCGGGGCGGTCAGCCGCCGGCGAGCTCCCGGCCGCGGTTGCGGGCCGCCTCGATCGCCTCCAGGACGGCGGCGCGGACGCCGTGCCGCTCCAGCTCCCGGATGGCCGAGATCGTCGTCCCGCCCGGGGACGTCACGGCCTCGCGCAGCAGCACCGGATGCTCGCCGGAGTCGCGCAGCATCACCGCGGCGCCGACGGCGGACTGGATCACCATCTCCAGCGCGGCGGCGCGCGGCATGCCGAGCAGGATGCCGGCGTCGACCATCGCCTCGACCAGGTAGTAGAAGTACGCGGGGCCGCTGCCGGACAGGGCCGTCGCGCCGTCCTGCAGCGACTCGGGGATGCGCAGCACCTTCCCGACCGGCGACAGCAGCTCCTCGGCGAGCTTCAGGTGCTCCTCGCCCGCGTGCGACCCCGCCGAGATGACGCTCATCGCCTCGTCCACGTGGACGGGCGTGTTCGACATGACGCGGACCACCGGCGTCCCGGCCGGGAGCCGCTCCTCGATGAACGCCGTGGGGATGCCCGCCGCCATGGAGACGACCATCCGGTCGCCGCCGACGTGCGGGCGGATCTCGTCCAGCAGCGCGCCCATGTCCTGCGGCTTCACCGCGATGACCAGCGTATCGGCCTTCGCGGCGGCGTCGGCGTTGGACACGGTCTCGATGCCGTAGCGCTCGCGCAGCAGCGCCGCGCGCTCCTCGCGGCGCGCGGTCGCCACGAGCTCGGACGGGCGGCGGCCGGCCCGGAGCACCCCGGACAGCAGCGCCTCGCCCATCTTCCCGGCACCCAGAATCGCGATCATCGGCATACCTTGACGTGGGGATCCAGTGACCGGACCAGCCTATCGGGGGCCGCCCGGCCACCGGACGGCCAGGCGCGGACGGTCAGGCGCGGTGGACGAGGGAGCGCGCGAACAGCTTGAGGTTGGACGGCCTCTCCGCGAGGCGCCGCATGAAGTACTCGTACCACTCGCGCCCGTAGGCGACGTACACGCGGACCTGCGCGCCCTTCGCCGCGAGACGGCGCTGCTCCGCTGAGCGGATGCCGTAGAGCATCTGGTACTCGAACGTGTCGGCGTCGCGCTCGTTCAGCACCGCCAGCGCGCCGCCGATGTCGATGAGGCGCGGGTCGTGGGTGGCGATCATGGGGTAGCCCTTGCCCGCCATCAGGACCTTCATACAGCGGACGTACGACTTGTCGATCTCTTCCTTGTCGGTGAAGGCCACCGCATCGGGCGCGGCGTAGGCGCCCTTGCATAGCCTCACGCGGGACCCCTCGTACGCCAGCTCCGCGCAGTGCTCCTCCGCGCGCCGCAGGTACGCCTGGATGACCGCGCCCACGTCCGGGAAGTCGCGGCGCAGCTCGTGGACGATCCGCAGCGTCGCGTCGACCATGGTGTGCTCTTCCATGTCGAGCGTGACGGTCGTGCTGGCGGAGCGTGCCGCGCCGCAGATGCGGCGCGCGTTCTCCAGTGCGGTTTCCTCGCCCAGGGTCAGCCCGATCGCCGACAGCTTCACCGACACCTCGGCGCGCGCCCCCAGCCCGGACTCCCCGAGCCGTTCGAGCAGGGCGACGTAGTGGTCGACGTTGGCCTCGACACGCCCGCCGTCCTCGGTGTCCTCGCCGAGGACGTCCAGCGTGACGAGCAGACCCTCCGCGGTGAGGTCATCGATGACGCGCGCCGCGTCGTCCATGGTCTCCCCGGCGACGAACCGCCGGACGACGTCGCCGGTGAACGGCGCGGTCTCCATGATCCGGCGTGCGCCGCCACTGCGCGACGCGAACAGCAACGCCTGACGAAGCACTGGTGCACAACCCCTTGTCCGGCGGGACGGCCCGCTCCTTCACAGCCGCCGTCCCCTCCCGCCCAGGTTATGCCCGGACCGGCGCCCCGATCACGACGCCCCGGCCCGGGAGCCCGCTCAGGACACCGTGCCGACGCCGTGGCCGCCGCCGTACTTCTGGACGTACTGCTGCATGCCGGCCGTCTTCACCGCCTCGAACAGCGTCTTCGCCTTGGCCGGGTCCAGGAAGACCACGCTCTGCTTGTTGCGCATCCCGGTGCCCTTATAGGGCGTCGTAAGGAACGTCACGTCGCCGACGCGCAGGTGCCGCAGGCTCAGCGCCAGCGAGCGCAGGTCCCCCGCCGACTCGCTCGAGTCGACGCTGATCGACTTGGTGAACGCCGACAGGAACCGGTCGAGCTTCAGCGGGTTGGTGATCGTGCCGCCGTCCGCGGCCTGCTTGGCGAGCGCGCCGAGGAACGCCTGCTGCCGCTTGATCCGGTCGAAGTCGCCGTTCGGCAGGTTGTAGCGCTGCCGGACGAACAGCAGCGCCTCCTCGCCGTTCAGCTTCTGCCGGCCGGCGTTCCACCGCTTCTTGCGGGCCGGGTCGTACACGCTCTGCTTGATGTCGACGGTGACGCCGCCCAGCGCGTCCGTCATCGACTTGAAGCCCTCGAAGTCGATCGCGCCGTAGTGGTCGATCCGGACGCCGGTGAGGTTCTCCATCGTCTCGATCAGCAGCTTCGGCCCGCCGAACGAGAACGCGGCGTTGATCTTCTGCTTGCCGTACCCGGGGATCTGCACGTAGGAGTCCCGGGGGAAGGAGATGATGTACGCCTTCTTCCGGTCCGCCGGGAGGTGCAGCAGCATGATCGTGTCGGTGCGCTGCTGGCCCGGCTTCCAGAGGTCGCCGCCGCCGTCTCCGGTCGTGCCGACGTCGGCGCGGGTGTCGGAGCCGACCAGCAGCCAGTTCTCGGTGCCCGCGCTGTTCGGGCCGGGCCGCTTGCCGCCCGGCATGACGCCCTGGATCCGGTGGATGTTGCCGTTGTACGACGACTGGCGCTGCCAGATCAGCCCGCCGATCCCCGCCACGAGCAGCACGAGGAACACGCCGATCGCGAGCAGGACGCGCGGCCAGCGCTTCTTGCGCGGGCGCACGCCGTCGCCGTCGTCGCCGGGTCCGCCGCCCCAGAACGCCGCGCTGTCGGGGTCCTCACCACCGGGACCGCCTGGACCGCCGGGGCCGCCGTCTCCGGGTCCGGACGGGCCGCCAGGCCCGCCGGGCGCACCGTGCCCCTCGTGCCCGCCGATGCCGGGACCGCCGGGACCGCCGGGGCCGGCAAGGCCCGGCGCGGCGTGGGCCCCGGTCGCGCCGGGGCCGGACGGAGCGCCCGGACCTGCCGGGACGCCCGGACCCGCCGGGGCGTCGGGGGCTCCGGACGCGTGGCGTCCCGCGTGCGGCGGCAGGGCCCCATCGGGCCGCTGCGGCAGCGGCGGGCCGGGGAGGTCTCGGGGGGTCATGGCGCAGAAGCTACCAGCCCGATCAGTGCGGTTAAGGCGCGTTTCACCCGTCCGTCCTGATCGAGACCGGTCCCGGCCCCCGGGTAAACCTCCGGGCTACGGCGTCCTTCTCGGCAGGGTCGCGGCGCCGAGGAGGAGGGCGACGACGGTGAAGGCGGCGATCACGGCGATGTCCGTCGTGAGGGTGCCGGTGAAACCGGGCTTGGCGCTGATCTCCTGCATGCCCTGCACCGCGTAGGTCAGCGGCAGCACCCGGGAGACCGCCTCCAGCCATCCCGCCATCTGGTCGCGCGGGATGATCAGCCCGCACAGCAGCGTCTGCGGCAGCACGAACGCCGGCATGAACTGGACGGCCTGGAACTCGGTGCGGGCGAACGCGCTGGCGAACAGGCCGAGGGCCATGCCGAGCAGCGCGTCGAGCACCGCGACGAGGACCAGGGAGCCGAGCGAGCCGGTCAGGTCCAGCCCAAGCCAGGTCAGCGAGATCACCAGGACCACGCCGACCTGCACCAGCGCGGCGAGCCCGAACGCGAGCGCGTAGCCGAGCAGCAGGTCGAGCTTGCCGAGCGGCATGCTCATGAGGCGTTCGAGGGTGCCGCCGGTGCGCTCGCGGAGCGTGGCGACGCTGGTCACGACGAACATGACGACGAACGGGAACAGCCCGAGCAGCATCGGGCCGAGCCGGTCGAACATCGCCGGCGCCTGGAACACGTACCGCAGCAGGATCATCAGCAGGCTCGGCACGACGACCAGCAGCGCGACGGTGCGGTGGTCGTGCCTGAGCTGGGTGAGGATGCGGCGGGCGGTGGCGAGGGTGATCGCGGGGTTCACGCGGGGCTCCCGGCGGTCTCGGCGATGAGGCGGAGGAACGCCTCCTCCAGGTCGGGGGCGCCGGTCCGCTCGCGCAGCTCGTCGGGGGCGCCGTCGGCGAGGATGCGCCCCTCGCGCATCAGCAGCAGCCGGTCGGTGCGGCCCGCCTCGTCCATGACGTGGCTGGACACGATGAGCGTGACGCCGCGTCCGGCGAGCGTCCGGAACAGCGCCCACAGCTCCTGCCTCAAGACGGGGTCGAGGCCGACGGTGGGCTCGTCGAGGACGAGCAGTTCCGGCGAGCCGAGGAGGGCGACGGCGAGGTTGGCGCGGTTGTGCTGCCCGCCGGACAGCGTCGCGACCGGCTGGTCGCGGTTGCCGGCGAGGCCGACCTCCTCGATGACGCGGTCGGCGTCGCCGCGCGGCGCGCCCAGCACGGAGGCGAAGTAACGGAGGTTCTCGGCGACGGTCAGGTCCCCGTAGACGGCCGGGGTCTGGGTCGCGTAGCCGACGCGGTTCCGCAGTCCGCGCGACCCGGCGTCCTCCCCGAGGACGGTGACGCGGCCGCTCTCGACGACCTGGACGCCGACGAGCGCCCGCATCACGGTGGTCTTGCCGCAGCCGCTCGGGCCGAGCAGCCCGACGACGCGGCCGCGCGGGACGTCGAAGCTCAGTCCGTGCAGGACCTCGCGTCCGCCGCGCACCACCCGCAGGTCCCGCACTTCCACGGCGGGACTGGAACTCATCATGTGATGAATTTAAGTCCGCGCGGAGGCCCGGTCAAGAGCCGGGAAGGTCCGGTTTCCGCACCCGGTTCCCGTGCGGGTTCCGTCCGGGGGCTCCGTGCGGGGAGGGACGTCAGTCCAGGTAGCGCTGGAGGGTCGGCGCGACCAGCTCGACCAGCTCGTCCTCGCTCGCGGACGCCATCGGCTCGACCCGCAGCACGTACCGCAGGATCATCACGCCGATCATCTGCCCGACCGCCGCCTGGACGTTCAGCCGCGGCAGGGACCCGGCCGCCTCGGCGCGGCCGAGCAGCGCCGACGTCACGAACTCGCGCATCATCGCCGCCGCCCGCTCGTTGGTCATCGCCGAGCGCAGCATCGCCAGGATGGGCGCGCGCCGGTCCGCGTCGGCCCAGACCTGCAGGAACGTCCGGACGATCGTCTCGCCGAGCCGCTCGCGCGGCTGCGACAGCAAGTGCGGCAGCACGACCGACGGGTCCACCGGGAACCGCATGGCCTCGACGAACACGCCCTCCTTCGTGCCGAAGAAGTGGTGCACGAGCGCCGGGTCGACGCCGGCGGCGCGGGCGATCGCGCGCAGCGACGTCCCGTCGTAGCCCTTGTCGGCGAACATCTCGCGCGCCTCGGCGAGGATCGCCTCGCGCGTCTCGGTCGGGCCGGGCCGGCGGCCCCGCGCGGACGCGGTCCGCCCGGAGCGCGCCCCCTCGGTCACCGGGCGCCCCGGCGGGTGACCTCCCCGCCCGAGGTGACCTGCCAGGTGTGGTCGGCGGCGGCCAGGTGCAGCCGGGCGAACGCGAGCGCCTCGGCCAGGTCCTCCATGCGCTCGGCGCGGCTGGACGCGCGGCGCGTGTTGACCTCCAGGACGACGTGCCCGCGGAACCCGGACTCGGCGAGCGTCTCCAGCATCGGCCCGCACGGCTGGTTGCCGCGGCCCGGGACGAGGTGCTCGTCCTTGTTGGTGATCCCGACGCCGTCGGCGAGGTGGATGTGGCGGAGCCGGTCGCCGAGGCCCGCGGCCATGCCGAGGGCGTCGGAACCGGACACGGCGGTGTGCGACAGGTCCAGCGTGACGTGCGGGTAGTCCTGGTCGACGGGGTTCCAGTCGGGCAGGTACATGCCGGCCTCGGCGCCGCGCGCCTTGAGCGGGAACATGTTCTCGACCGCGAACAGCACGTCCGTCTCGTCCTGCATGCGGGCCAGGCCCTCGACGAACTCCTTGGCGTAGTCGCGCTGCCAGCGGAACGGCGGGTGGACGACCACGACGTCGGCGCCGAGCTCCTCGGCGACCTCCTTGGAGCGGACCAGCTTGCCCCACGGCTCGCGGCCCCAGACCCGCTGGGTGAGCAGCAGGCAGGGCGCGTGGATCGACTTGATCGGGACCTGGTGGTAGTCGGACAGGCGGCGCAGGACGTTGAGGTCCTGCGAGGACGCGTCCGTGGACACCATGACCTCGATGCCGTCGTAGCCGAGCAGCGCGGCGATCTCGAAGGCGCTCGGCACCTTCTCGGGATAGACCGACGCGGTGGACAGCGTGATCGGTGCGTCCGGCACGCGCAGGGCCGGTGAACGGGCGCCGTTGTGCTGCGGGGTCAAGGCTTCCTCGCCAGGAATGATCGCTCGGCTGGGTCCGTGAGAGGCGGTGTTCGTAAAGGAAAGCCTATGCGCCCGCGCCGGTGATGAAACCCTCGCCCCGAGTGATCCGCGCTGCTTCCCGCAGGGGCCGCTCCGGGCGCGGCTACGCTCTGTTCCCGTGGCCGAGATCGCGCCGGGCGCCGTGCCGAGCCCGAACATCTGGAACTCCCCGCAGGTCTACGAGCTGGAGAACCGCGCGGTGGACCCCGACGGCGTGCTGGACGCGGCGATGCGCGCGATCCGGCCGTGGACGGGCGCGACCGTGCTGGACCTCGGCTGCGGCACCGGCTTCCACCTGCCGCATTTCGCCGCGGAGGCGGACCGGGTGATCGGGATCGAGCCGCACGCGGGCCTCGCGGGGGCCGCGGCGCGCCGCGTCCGCGATCTTCCGAACGTCACCGTGCGTGTCGGCGCGGCGCAGGCGCTGCCGCTGCCGGACGCGTCGGTCGACGTCGTGCACGTCCGGTGGGCGTACTTCTTCGGGCCGGGCTGCGAGCCGGGCCTCGCCGAGCTGGACCGGGTCGTCCGGCGCGGCGGGGCGGTCTTCGTCATCGACAACGACGCGACCCGGTCCACGTTCGGCCGCTGGTTCCGGCGCGGGCTGCCGAAGTACGACCCGGAGGCCGTCGAGCGGTTCTGGACGCGGCGCGGCTTCACCCGCGAGCCGCTGATGATCAAATGGTCGTTCGGGAGCCGGGAGGACCTCGCGGCGGTGCTGCGGATCGAGTTCCCCGCCGACCTCGCGGACGAGTTCCTGCGCGAGCATGCCGGCCTCGAAGTGGACTACGCCGTCAATCTGTGGTGGCGTTGCGCCTGAGGTTACTGACGAGTCCGTCACAGTCGGCGTCCCGATGTGGCCACTCTTGGACCCCGCGTACAACAATTGGCGCCGTACCCCCACCGGCGCCGAAGGCGCCGCGACGCTGCCCCCCGGCCGGCGTCCGCCCGAAGGAACGGAGGAACCGGCCATGGGCCGTGCCGCCAGGACGAGCCGCAATGTGATCGCCGCCGCCGCGCTCGCCGGAGCCGGCGCCGGGGCGGGACTGGCCCTGCAGCGCCGCGCCGTCCGCCGCCTCCAGCTGCGGCCCGACCCCTACGCCGGGGAGCCGTTCGGCTCCCTGCGCGGCCGCCCCGTCCCCGTCCGCGCCGACGACGGCACCCGGCTCTACGCCGAGATCGACGGCGAGGACCGCACCGACCTCGCCGTCGTGTTCTCGCACGGCTGGACCCTCACCCAGGACTCCTGGCACTTCCAGCGCAAGGCGCTGCGCGGCCTCGGCCGGCTCGTCTTCTGGGACCAGCGCGGCCACGGCCGCTCCGACGGCGGCGCCCGCGACGGCTACACCCTCGACCGCCTCGCGGGCGACCTCGCCGCCGTCATCGACGCCACCGTCCCCGCGGACACGCCCGTCGTCCTCGTCGGCCACTCCATGGGCGGCATGACCACCATGCGGTACGCCGACGCCAACGCCGGGCTCGTCGGCGGCAAGATCGCCGCCACCGGGCTGCTGTGCACCTCGTCCGGCGGCCTCGGCGAGGTCACCCTCGGCCTGCCGGCCCTCGTCGCGCGCTCCACCCAGCGCGTCCTGCCGCGCGCCCTGCGCGCCCTCGGCGCCGGCTCCGCCGCCATCGAGAAGGTCCGGCACCTCGGCCGCGACGGCTCCATGCTGATCGAGGACCTCATCGCCTTCGGCCCCGACGCCAGCCCCGCCGCCGTCGCGTTCGCCGAGCAGATGATGACCGAGACCCGGATGGACGCCTTCATCGACTTCCTCCACTCGATGGTCACCACCGAGGTCATCAGCGACTGCGCCGCCCTCGGCGCCGCCGACACCCTGGTCATCGGCGCGGAGAACGACATGCTCACCCCGGTCGAGCACAGCCTCGAGATCGCCGGCTGCGTGCCGTCCGCCCGCCTGGAGGTCGTCCCCACCGCCGGCCACATGGCCATGCTGGAACGCCCCAGCATCGTCTCCGACCACCTGGGCGACCTCATCGAACGCGCCCGTAAGCAGTGTTGACCCAGGGGGGCGACCCCCTGGAACCCCCGTCGCGGTCGGCAACCTGTTTCCCGCTCCGCTAGAGCTCCGCGCGAAACAGGCCGCCGACCGTCGGGCAGGCCCGCTGCGCTCGCTGCACTCGCTCCGCGTGCCTGCCCGTGACGCCGGCTGAGCTTCAACCCGCCGGGGCCGGGGTTCGAGCCGCCGGGGCCGGGGTTCGAGCCGACGGGGCCGGGGTTCGAGCCGGCGGGGCTGGGGGTTCGAGCCGGCGGGGCTGGTGGGGCGGGCTTTCGGGGCGGACTGTCGGCGGGGGGCTCTAGAGTCTCGGGGCATGGCGAAGGCTAAGACGGCGAAGGCCGCCTACCGCTGCTCGGAATGCGGCTGGCAGACCTCGAAGTGGGTGGGGCGCTGCGGCGAGTGCCAGACGTGGGGCACGGTCACCGAGGCGGCGTCCGCCACCCCCGCGCGGGTCGTGACCGCCGGGCCCGTCAGCACGCCCGCCAAGCCGATCGGGCAGGTCGACGTCCAGAACGCGCAGACCCGGCCCACCGGGCTGGACGAGCTCGACCGCGTGCTCGGCGGCGGCATCGTGCCCGGGGCCGTGCTGCTGCTCGCGGGCGAGCCCGGCATCGGCAAGTCCACGCTGCTGCTGGAGGTCGCGGCGCTGGCGTCCACGCCGCCGGAGGCGGCCGTCCCGCGGCAGGCCCCCGCCACCGCCAGGCGCGTCCTGTACGTGACCGGGGAGGAGTCGGCCGAGCAGGTCCGGCTGCGCGCCGACCGGGTCGGCGCCATCACCGACGACCTGTACCTGGCCGCCGAGACCGAGCTGTCCGCCGTCCTCGGGCACGTCGACGCCGTCGAGCCCACCCTCCTGGTCGTCGACTCGATCCAGACCATCGGGACGTCCGAGGTCGACGGCGCGCCCGGCGGCGTCACGCAGATCCGCGAGGTCGCCGCGAACCTGATCAGGATCGCCAAGGAGCGCGGCATCACCGTCGTGCTGGTCGGCCACGTCACCAAGGAGGGCGCGATCGCGGGCCCCCGCCTGCTGGAGCACCTCGTCGACGTCGTCCTGTACTTCGAGGGCGACCGGCACTCCCGGCTCCGGATGATCCGCGCCGTGAAGAACCGCTACGGCCCGACCGACGAGCTGGGCTGCTTCGACCTGTCGGAGGTCGGGATCGTCGGGCTGCCCGACCCGAGCGGGCTGTTCCTCACCCGCCGCGAGGAGCCCGTCCCCGGCACGTGCGTCACCGTCACGCTGGAGGGCCGCCGGCCGCTCGTCGCGGAGGTGCAGGCGCTCGTCGCCAAGTCGCACCTGCCCGCGCCGCGGCGCGCCACGTCCGGCCTCGACACCTCCCGCGTCGCGATGGTGCTGGCCGTCCTCGCCCAGCGCTGCAAGATCTCGATGCACGAGCAGGACGTGTACGTCTCCACCGTCGGCGGCGTCCGGCTCGCCGAGACCTCCGTCGACCTCGCGCTCGGCCTCGCCGTCGCCGGGTCCACCGTCGAGCAGGCGCTGTCGAGCAGCCTGATCGCGCTCGGCGAGGTCGGCCTCGCGGGCGAGGTCCGGGTCGTGCCCGGCGTGCAGCGGCGGCTCGCCGAGGCCGCCCGGCTCGGGTTCAAGCACGCCGTCGTCCCGCGCGGGTCCCTGGAACTCGCCGACGGCTCGCCGCTCAAGCGCGCCGACCCGCAGCTCACGAGCTACGAGGGCATGAAGGTGATGGAGGTCGACAGCCTGCAACAGGCGCTCCAGGTCGCCTTTACCGCGCCATGACGCGGGTAGCGCGAGAGTATTACGGCACGCGTCAGAGGGATGCGACCAGGGGAGGAACCGGGTCACCGCCCTGCTCGGTAAACTGACGCCGTCCAGCGACCTCCGGGGGCCAGGTGCCAGAACACGACAAGGCTCATGACGAACGACGCCGCGCCACGCTCGCCGCGGTGGCCCCGGGCACGCAGATCCGCGACGGCCTGGAACGCATCCTGCGGGGGCACACCGGCGGGCTGATCGTCCTCGGCTACGACCAGGCCGTCGAGGACCTGTGCTCGGGCGGCTTCGAACTCGACGTCGAGTTCTCCGCGACGCGGCTGCGCGAGCTGGCCAAGATGGACGGCGCGATCGTGCTGGACAACGACCACTCCCGCATCGTGCGGGCCGCCGTCCACCTCGTGCCGGACTCCACCATCCCCACCGAGGAGTCGGGCACCCGGCACCGCACCGCCGAGCGCGTCGCCCGCCAGACGCCCCACCCGGTCATCTCGGTGAGCCAGTCGATGCGGATCATCGCGCTCTACCTGGACGGCATCCGCTACGTCCTGGAGGACTCCGCGGCGATCCTGTCGAAGGCCAACCAGGCGCTCGCCACGCTCGAGCGCTACAAGCTGCGCCTCGACGAGGTGTCCGGCACGCTGTCCGCGCTGGAGATCGAGGACCTCGTCACGGTCCGCGACGTCAGCGCGGTCGTGCAGCGGCTGGAGATGGTGCGCCGCATCGCCGACGAGATCGAGGGCTACGTCGTCGAGCTCGGCACCGACGGCCGGCTGCTCTCCCTGCAGCTGGACGAGCTGGTCTCCGGCGTCGACGTCGACCGGGAGCTGATCGTCCGCGACTACCCGTCGGACGACACCCGCGCCCGCGGCGTGTCGGCGATCCTGTCCGCGCTGGACACGCTGTCGGCCAACGAGCTGCTCGACCTGTCCACGGTCGCGGAGGTGATGGGGTTCGCCGGGCCGGACGCCCTCGACCTGCCGGTCAGCCCGAAGGGGTTCCGGCTGCTGGCGAAGGTGCCGCGGCTGCCCAGCATGGTCGTCGAGCGGCTCGTGGAGCACTTCGGCGGGCTGCAGAAGCTCCTCGCCGCGAGCATCGACGACCTGCAGGCCGTCGGCGGGGTCGGCGAGTCCCGCGCCCGCAGCGTCCGCGAGGGCCTGTCGCGGCTCGCCGAGTCGTCGATCCTCGAACGCTACGTCTGACGGTCGCGAGGGTCAGCGGAGGTGGAAGATCCGCTTGCCGGCCTTCCCGCCCTTCAGCGACGCGACGTAGGTTCCGGGCCGGGCGGGCGCGCCGCCGCAGCCGCGGCGGCGGTCCCAGGTGAAGGCGGCCGTGGAGGGGACGCCGCGCCGCAGCGTCCGCTTTCCTTTCCCGGCCTTGAGGCACTCCCCCGATGACCAGATCCGGTCTTTCCCGGACCTGACGACGACGGAGAGCGTTCCAGCGTCGAATCCGCAGGACGCGCTGCTCGTGTTCACGACGGTGACGCCGAACCGCGGCTCCTGCCCCGCCGCGTACGTCTTCGCCGCCGACATGGTGAACACCAGGTCGTGCGCGTTGCACGGCGCGCCGTCCTCCGCGGCCTCCGCGGCCTCCGGCGTGACGGTCGTGGTGACGGTCACCGTCGGTATCGCTCCCGGCGGCAGGGCGGGCGCGGCCGAATCGATCGCCCCGGCGTTCCGGACCGGTTCCTTCTCGCCGCCCCCGCTGCTCCCGCCGCCGCACGCCCAGGCCAGCGCCGCGACCGCACCGGCCGTTCCGGCGAGCACCGCCACGCGGCGCCGCCAATACCGGTCCAGGGATAAATGACGCTCGGTACCCGTATCCATACGGTCAGTATGCATTCGCTGAATCGGCACAGGGGTCCGACCCGCCGCATGCCACAATGGCGGTCCGCCATGAACTCCACCTATACCGATCCGATTCTCGACTGGTACGCCGCGAGCGCGCGGGATCTCCCGTGGCGCGCCGCCGACGCCACCTCCTGGGGCGTCCTCGTCAGCGAGATCATGCTCCAGCAGACCCCCGTCGTCCGCGTCCTGCCCGTCTGGCGGGCCTGGATGGAGCGGTGGCCCACCCCCGCGGCGCTCGCCGCCGAACCGTCCGGCGAGGCCGTCCGCGCCTGGGGCCGGCTCGGCTACCCGCGCCGCGCGCTGCGCCTGCACGAGAGCGCCCGCGCGATCACCGAGCGGCACGGCGGCGAGGTCCCCTCGTCGCACGCCGACCTGCTCGCCCTGCCCGGCATCGGCTCCTACACCGCCGCGGCCGTCGCCAGCTTCGCGTTCCGGCAGCGCCACGCCGTCCTCGACACCAACGTCCGCCGCGTCCTGGCCCGGCTCGTCTCAGGCGAGGAGTACCCGCCCAAGGCGCAGACCAAGGCGGAGGTGGCGCTCGCCGAGGGCCTGGTGCCCCTCGACCCGCCGACCGCCGCGCGCTGGGCCGTCGCCGTCATGGAGCTCGGCGCGCTCGTCTGCACGGCCCGCACGCCGCGCTGCGCCGACTGCCCGGTCCTCGCGCAGTGCGCCTGGCATCTGAACGGACGTCCCGCCTACGACGGCCCGCCCCGCCGGGGACAGACCTACGCGGGCACCGACCGCCAGTGCCGGGGCCGCCTCCTCGCCGTCCTCCGCGACGCCGACGGGCCCGTGGAGAAGCCCGCCCTCGACGTCGTCTGGTCCGACGCCCTACAGCGCGAACGCGCCCTTGACGCGCTCATAGCGGACGGCCTCGTCGACCCCCTCGACGACGGCCGCTACACCCTCCCCACCTGAGCGACCGCGCCGACGCCGGCACGGGGGCGGTCTGCGGGGATATTGGGTGGTCGGGCGGGCCGGTGGGGTCGTACCGTTCGGCGGGTGCGCGACCTCTTGAGCCTGCCGAAAGCCCACCTGCACGTCCACCTGGAGAGCACCGTCCGGTGGGACACGCTCAGAGCCATCGGTGACGCGAACGGGGTCGAGGTGCCTCGCGACGGCGGGACCTTCGGCGGTTTCGCCGCCTTCTTCGCCCAGAACGAGCTGGTGCGCACGTGCCTGCGGCGGCCCGCCGACTTCCGGCGGATCGCCTACGAGTTCTGCGAGGACGAGGCGGCGCAGGGCACCCGCTACGCCGAGGTCTCCTTCACCGCCGCCGCGCACGGCGAGCGGCTCGGCGACCTCGACATGCCGCTCACGGCGGTCCGCGAGGGCTTGGCCGCCGGACGCGAGGCGTTCGGCATCGAGGTCGGGCTGCTCCTGGACCACTCGCGCCGCCGCTCCGTCGAGCGGGCCTGGCACACGCTGGAGCTCGCGCGCCGCCACGAGGGCGTCGTCGCCGTCGGTCTGGCGGGCGACGAGTCGTACCCGGGCGACCCGTTCACCGAGGTGTTCGCGGCGGCCCGCGACGCCGGCCTGCACGTCGTCCACCACGCGGGGGAAGGCGAGGGACCGGCCAGCATCCGGCAGGCGCTCGGCCCCGGGCGCACCGAGCGCCTCGGCCACGGCATCCGCGTCCTGGACGACCCGGACCTGGTCGCCGAGGTCCGCGAACGGAAGATCCCGCTCGAGGTCTGCCCGTCGTCCAACGTCGCCCTGGGCTTCGCGGCGTCCCTCGCCGACCACCCCCTCCCCCGCCTCCGCGACGCGGGGCTGATCGTCACCGTGAACACCGACATCCCCGCCCTGATCGGCGCGCCGCTCGCCACCGAGTACGCCCGCGTCCGCGACGCGTTCGGCTACGACGACGCCGCGCTCGCCGACCTGGCCCGCGCCGGCGTGGACGCCTCCTTCGCCTCCGCGTCCACCAAGGCCCGCCTCAACCGCGAGATCGAGACGTGGCTCGCGGCCACCTGACCCACGCGCCGGCCGGGCCGTCAGGTGGGCGCCGGCCGGGGGGTCACGTGGGCAGCGGGCGGTCGTTGACGATGTGCTTCATCACGAGCGTCGAGTTCAGGCGCTGGACGCCGGGCAGCGCGGAGAGCACGTCGTCCTCCAGTTCCTGGTAGGCGGTCAGGTCGGCGGTGACGATGCGGAGCAGGTAGTCGGGGTCGCCGAACAGCCGCTGCGCCTGGACGACCTCCGGGACCCGCTCGACCGCCGCCTCGAAGCCGAGCAGGGTCTCCCGGTCCTCCTGCCGCATGGTGACGAACACCAGCGCCTGGAACGTCAGCCCCAGGGCGGCGGCGTCCACGACCGCCCGGTATCCGCGGATGGTCCCGTTGCGCTCCAGCTCCCGCAGCCGCCGGTGGCAGGGCGAGACGCTCAGCCCGACCCGCGCCGCCACCTCGGTGATCGTCGCCCGGCCGTCCTCCTGGAGCACCGCAACGATCTTCCGGTCGATGGCGTCCATGCAGAAGATCCTTCCACGCCGGCGGCGTGTTCTGGTGAAACTTGGCAGCACATTTCGGCAGATCAAACATATTCTCCCCTCATCAACCGCCATACGAGGGGATTCCCGCCATGGCCACCGGCTCCGTCCTCGCCTTCTGGTCGGTCGCGTTCCTGCTCATCGCCGTCCCCGGAGCGGACTGGGCCTTCACGATCAGCGCGGGGCTGCGCGGGCGCTCCGTCCTCTCCGCGGTGAGCGGGCTGGTCACCGGGTACGCCGCCGTCACGGTCGTCGTCGCGGCCGGGGTCGGGGCGCTCGTCGCCGGCTCCCCGGACCTCCTCACCGGCCTCACGCTCGTCGGCGGGGCCTATCTCGTGTGGCACGGGACCGCGACCCTCATGCGCCCGGCCGCGCCCGACCCGCAGGGCGCCGGGCCCGAGGGCACCGAATGGCGGATCTTCCTGCGCGGCATCGGCGTCAGCGGCCTCAACCCCAAGGGTCTGCTGATCTTCGTCGCGCTGCTGCCGCAGTTCACGGACCCGGACGGCCGCTGGCCGGTCGCCGGCCAGATCGGCGTCCTGGGCACGACCTACATGGCGACCTGCGCGCTGTTCTACCTGGCCCTCGGCACCGTCGCCCGCGGCGCGCTGAAGGGCCGTCCCGCCGCCGCCCGCTCGATGGGCCGGCTGTCCGGCGCCGCCATGGCGGGCCTCGGCGCCTGGCTGCTCGTCGACCGCCTCTTCTTCTAAACAAACAAGTATGTCTGTTAGAGTGGCGGTCGCCGAGCCGAGGAGGCGACCGATGAGCACCGCGCACTGGCCCGACGGCGTCGATGACATCATCGGCGGCGACCAGGCCGTCATGCTCGCCTCGGTCACGCCGGCCCGCGGCGTGGTGCTCACCCCGGTGACGAACTTCGGGGCACGGGACCGCGACGCCGGCACCGTGACCGTGAACAGCTCGGCCGGGGGCTGGAAGAAGCTGGAGCGGATCAGGCGGGATCCCCGCGTGGCCCTGGCCTTCCACACCCGGCTGCACGGCTACAGCGACCGTCCGGAGTACGTGCTGGTCCAGGGCACCGCGTCGCTCTCGGCCCCGCGCGACGACTATCCCGCGTCCCTGGGCGCGGACTGGGAGCGCTTCGACGGACCGCGCGCCACCGGCCCCTTCTGGGGCCCCTGGCTGCGCCCCTACTACACCCGCGTGGTCATCGACATCGCGGTCGAGCGGCTGATCGTGTGGCCGGACCTCTCCTGCAAGGGGAGCCCGGAGGTCTTCGGACCCCCGCTGCCCGGCCCGCCGCCGCCGCAGAAGGCACCGGGCCTCGGCACCGGTCCGCGCATCGACCACGTCAAGGCGGCGCACCGGCTCGCGAGCCTTCCCGACGCCCTGCTCGGGTGGACCGGCGCCGACGGCTTCCCCATGGTGATCCCCGTCGGCTTCAGCGGCCAGGACGCCGAGGGGATACTGCTCCACGTCCCGCTCGGAGTCCTCCCCGACGGGGGACGCCGCGCCGGCCTGACCGCCCATTCCTTCAGCAAGTACGTGCAGGGGCAGCACCAGCGCGTCCACACGGGCTGGCTGGACAGCGGCCCGCAGGTCCGCTACGCCCCGCACACCGAACTCGCCTACCGGACGCCGCCGTCCAAGCTCCTCTACCGGCTCGGGATAGGGGTGGCCATGCGCGTCGCCCTGCGCCGCGCCCGCAGCGCGGGCTACGACATCGTGCGGTGACCCGGCGGCCGGTGACCCCGCAGCCGCCCCGGCGCCCCTGAGCGGCGTTCAGCGGACGACGGTGTGCACGTGCCCGGCGCGGATCTCGCGGAGGAACGGGTCGGCGTCGTCCGCCCACTCGGCGGGCGTGCGGACGACCGGGTGGACGGGGAGGCCGAGCCGGGCGGCCGCCTCCTGGGCCGCGTCGAAAGCCGTCTCGCGCCCGAGCTCGCCGACCAGCAGTACTTCGACGTCGCCGGGCTGTTCGCCCGGCACGCCCGCGTAGCGGGCCGCCCAGGGGCCGAACAGGTGCGCCTCGCGGACGGCCGGGAGCCGGCCGAACTCCTCCGCGACCACGGCCGCGGGGCCGAACGTCAGCATGACCAGGCGGGCGAGCGGCTCGTACAGCGGGCTCCCCTCGTCGCGGGACACCAGCCGCCCGGCGAGCGTGCGGCGCAGGGCGAGGACGCCGGCCCGCGACAGCCGCTCCACCTCCCGCATCACCGAGCCGAGGTCGGTGCGGAGCATCACCGCGAGATCGAGCATCGACGCCTCGCGCCGGGGCCCGAGCAGGAGCCGGCCGAGCAGTTCCCCCTGCAACCGTGATCTGAAGATCGGCAACTGCGGCGGGGCGGGCGCGCGCAGGTCGCGCTGGAACGCCGCGTCCAGCGAGCGGCCGCGAGGCCGCCCGAACTCCGCCGCCGAACCCACCACATTCGATCGCATGTTCGAATACTAGGAGCGGCCTCCGACAACCCAGGGCTCACAGCTCCGTGGGGGATTCGGGCTCCCGGAGGAACAGGCAGAACGGGTGGCCGACCGGGTCGAGGAAGACGCGGACGTCATCGTCCGGCTGGAAATCGGCGAGGACGGCGCCCGCCTCCTCTGCGTGCCGGGACGCCGCCTCCAGGTCGTCCACCTCGACGTCCAGATGGATCTGGATCTGCTGCGCGCCCTCGGCGGCCGGCCACGTGGGCGCGACGTGGATCGGCTCCCGCTGGAACGACAGCCCCGTTCCCCCGCCCGGAGGGCGCATCTTCACCCAGTCCGGCTCGTTCTGCACCACCGTCCAGCCGAGGAGGCGGCGGTAGAACGCGGCCAGGGCGTGCGGATCGGGAGCGTCGAGGACGGGGGCGGACAGGGTCATGCGCGGCGGGCGGCTCACGTCGGCTCCAGCGGCGTCGGAGGATCGGTCGGAGCGATCTTCCCCGCGGACGTCCCGGGCATGCGGTCGTCCCCGACATGTGGAAGGGCCCGACATGTGGAAGGGCCCGACATGCGGAAGGGCCGGACATGCGGAAGGGCCCGCACCGACCAGGTCGGTGCGGGCCCTGCCGAGGGCTGAGGTGATCAGTCCTTGTTGAAGTTGACCGCGCCCTCGATGGGCGGGGCGTCGGGGACCGTGGCGGACGGCTTCGGCACGCCCCGGAAGGTGAACTTGGCGTTCTCCGCCGTGTCCTTGTCCTCCGGGTTGAAGCCCTCGGTGCCGACGATCACGATCTGGCCCGGCTTGAGCTCGTTGTACAGGATCTTCTCGGACAGGTTGTCCTCGATCTCCCGCTGGATCGTGCGGCGCAGCGGCCGGGCGCCGAGGACCGGGTCGTAGCCCCGGATGGCCAGCAGGTCCTTGGCCTCCTGGCGCAGCTCGATGCCCATGTCGCGGTCCTTCAGCCGCTCGTCCACCCGGGCGATCATCAGATCGACGATCTGGATGATCTCCTTCGGGGTGAGCTGGTGGAAGACCACCGTGTCGTCGACGCGGTTGAGGAACTCGGGACGGAAGTGCTGCTTGAGCTCCTCCGACACCTTGGCCTTCATCCGGTCGTACGAGCCCTGCTCGTCGTTCTGCCGGGCGAACCCCATGGAGACGCCCTTGGAGATGTCCTTGGACCCCAGGTTCGTCGTCATGATGATGACGGTGTTCTTGAAGTCCACGACGCGGCCCTGCGCGTCGGTGAGGCGGCCGTCCTCCAGGATCTGCAGCAGCGAGTTGAAGATGTCCTGGTGGGCCTTCTCGATCTCGTCGAACAGGACGACCGAGAACGGCTTGCGGCGCACCTTCTCCGTCAGCTGGCCGCCCTCCTCGTACCCGACGTAGCCGGGCGGGGAGCCGAACAGCCGCGAGACCGTGTGCTTCTCCATGAACTCGGACATGTCGAGCTGGATCAGCGCGTCCTCGTCGCCGAACAGGAACTCCGCGAGCGTCTTGGACAGCTCGGTCTTACCGACGCCGGACGGGCCGGCGAAGATGAACGAGCCGCCGGGACGCTTCGGGTCCTTCAGGCCGGCGCGGGTGCGGCGGATCGACTGCGAGAGCGCCTTGATGGCGTCCTCCTGGCCGATGACGCGCTTGTGGAGCTCGTCCTCCATGCGCAGCAGCCGGGTGGACTCCTCCTCGGTCAGCTTGAAGACCGGGATGCCGGTGGCGGTGGCGAGGACCTCGGCGATCAGCTCGTCGGTGACCTCGGCGACGACGTCCATGTCGCCGGCCTTCCACTCCTTCTCCCGCTGCGCCTTCTGGCCGAGCAGCTGCTTCTCGGAGTCGCGCAGCGCGGCGGCCTTCTCGAAGTCCTGCGCGTCGATCGCGGACTCCTTCTCGCGCCGCACGTCGGCGATCTTCTCGTCGTACTCGCGCAGGTCCGGCGGCGCGGTCATCCGGCGGATGCGCATCCGCGAACCGGCCTCGTCGATGAGGTCGATCGCCTTGTCCGGCAGGAACCGGTCGCTGATGTAGCGGTCGGCGAGCTGCGCGGCCGCGACCAGCGCGCTGTCGGTGATCGACACGCGGTGGTGCGCCTCGTAGCGGTCCCGCAGGCCCTTGAGGATCTCGATCGTGTGCGACAGCGACGGCTCGGCGACCTGGATCGGCTGGAAGCGGCGCTCCAGCGCGGCGTCCTTCTCCAGGTGCTTGCGGTACTCGTCGAGCGTGGTGGCGCCGATGGTCTGCAGCTCGCCGCGGGCCAGCATCGGCTTGAGGATGCTGGCGGCGTCGATCGCACCCTCGGCGGCGCCCGCGCCGACGAGCGTGTGCAGCTCGTCGATGAACAGGATGATGTCGCCGCGGGTGCGGATCTCCTTGAGCACCTTCTTCAGGCGCTCTTCGAAGTCGCCGCGGTACCGGGAGCCGGCGACCAGCGCGCCCAGGTCGAGGGTGTAGAGCTGCTTGTCCTTCAGCGTCTCCGGGACCTCGCCCTTGACGATCTTCTGCGCCAGGCCCTCGACGACGGCGGTCTTACCGACGCCGGGCTCGCCCACGAGGACCGGGTTGTTCTTGGTGCGGCGGGACAGCACCTGCATGACCCGCTCGATCTCCTTGTCCCGGCCGATGACCGGGTCCAGCTTGCCCTCGCGCGCGGCCTGCGTCAGGTTGCGGCCGAACTGGTCGAGCACAAGGGAGGTGGACGGCGCGGACTCCGAGGGGCCGCCGGAGGCGGCCGGCTCCTTGCCCTGGTAGCCGTGCAGCAACTGGATGACCTGCTGGCGCACCCGGTTGAGGTCGGCGCCGAGCTTGACCAGCACCTGGGCGGCGACGCCCTCACCCTCCCGGATCAGGCCGAGCAGGATGTGCTCCGTGCCGATGTAGTTGTGGCCGAGCTGCAGCGCCTCGCGCAGTGACAGCTCAAGGACCTTCTTGGCGCGCGGAGTGAACGGGATGTGGCCCGACGGCGCCTGCTGGCCCTGGCCGATGATCTCCTCGACCTGCTGGCGAACCGCCTCCAGGCTGATCCCCAGGCTCTCCAAGGCCTTGGCAGCGACGCCCTCACCCTCGTGGATCAGACCCAGGAGGATGTGCTCGGTGCCGATGTAGTTGTGGTTGAGCATCCTGGCCTCTTCTTGGGCCAAGACGACAACCCGCCGCGCGCGGTCGGTGAACCTCTCGAACATCTCGTCGCTCCTCACAGAGCGGTTGGGCAGAGTCCGGAACGTCCGGAACTGTCCTTCCGCATGCTAGCCCGCCCCGAGGAGGCCGCCCGGTGCACTCCCACCAGGAGACGTTCCCCAGCTAAGCGCTGTTCAGTCTCATCCAACTACCGCATCGGTGCGTCATGTTCCCGCTACGCCCCAAGCGAACGGGGGCTTTCCGCAGGTCGTTCGGGGTCGCGTCCGAGGATCGCCGAATGGGGGCGAAGTCCCGGTGTACCTCGCCCGGGCGGACGGGAAACCGGGCGGGCGCTACGCCACAAGCGAACGGCCCGTCTCATGGAGGGAGACGGGCCGCCGGCGCGGGGGTGGCGGGTCAGTTCGCCGCCTCGTACTGCTCGATCACGGTGGCCGGGATCCTGCCGCGCTCGTTGACCTTGATGCCATTGTTCTTGGCCCAGGCGCGGATCTCGGCACTGCGCTCGCGGCTGGACGCGCCGCGCGGGCGGCGCCGCTTGTTGACCGTGCCGGCCTTGCGCGACTTCTCCACGAACGGCAGCAGAGAATCCCGCAGCTTCTTAGCGTTGGCGCCACTGAGGTCGATCTCGTAGGAGGCGCCGTCGATCGAGAACGCTACGGTCTCGTCCGCCTCGCCACCGTCGAGGTCGTCGACGAGAAGCACCTGAACCTTCTGTGCCATGGGGACAGACCTTTCGGCTGGAGCAAACTATGCATTCGGTTGACAAAGATATACCGGGAAGTCTGCGGATGACAATTCAAGTCGAGGATGAACATCCCTTGGCGGCCGGTAACGGCATGACCACCGGTGCGCGGAGGGCGGCGCGGGCCGGGCGGATGGGGCGCCGTTCAATTACCGGGGACGGACAGGGCCGCGGATTTCGGGGTGACCGGCGTCACGGCGCACGGCGCTGACCTGGGCCGGCGAAGGCGCATTGGACCAGGTATCGGGGCGCCGAGGCATTCCGTCGGGGGGACCTCGACTGGAAAAGGTTCCACCGGGACCTTAACAGGGTGGGCACACCCGCACCGCTTGCCGACGATTAGCCCTGCCGTAACGGCACTAACCGGGGCACGCGCCCGGAATACCCGGCAGACCGGCCCGGAGCCCGCCCGACCGGGACCACAGCGCCGCTACCGGCGGATGTCGAGGGATTACGGGTCGCGATGCCGGGACGAAAATCTGTTGCCTTCCGGCGCTCGGGAACTGGCGGCGGGATGGCGGAGCGTCACCCCGCCGATACCAGTCCATCCCGAAATCGGGGGATAAGCGGCAGATTCCGCCTCGGTGCCCGGTCGACGCGAGACGGCGTCCCATCCCGACTAAGTGCGGCGGGGCCAATGAACGCCGACTCCGTGCGCACCGGGAAGCAACTCCAAACCGGAGGGACCTTCCGGCACGAGACACATCCTCCGGGAATCCCGCCCGTAACCTGAACACGCCGGGAACGAGCTGGCATTGCCCGGCGAAGTCCGGTGTCCGAAACGGCGCGAGGATCTCCCCAAAGCCCTGCGGCCCGCAGGGCCGGGGGCAAAGCCGCGCGGCGCCCCGCACGGGCGCTCGACGTGATCAGCGCGTGCCGGGGGCGGACGCGCCCGGGACGGCGCGCCGCCAACTCCGAGAGTGCCGCAAACGCCGGTGAATCAGGGCGTGCGGCGTTTTACGACCAGGGTGCCGGCGAGCCTGTCATGGACGGCCCTGCGGTGCGTCCCCTCGTATATGAACCCGGCGTTCGCCACCCAGAACAGGCTCGCCAGAAGGCCGAGAATGTGGACGGGCCGCAGCGCGATCGGCACGGAGTACACGGCGGCCCGCAACACGGCCCGCAGGACGCTCGGACGGCCGTATCCGCCCTCAGGCGCACCGGCGAAGGTTTCAGGGGCCGCGGCCCGCTCCGCGCCCGTGAGGGCGCCCTCAGGGACGGACGGATCCGGGACGACCTGGATCCCCGCGAAGCGCTTGCCGAGGGTCTGCCCCCACAGGGCGAGCTGCACGGCCTCGTACAGCAGCATGCAGCCCGCCACGGCGGGCGGTGCGACGACGTCCAGCTGGTGGCCGGACACGAACTCCTTCACGACGATGATGACGGGCAGGCCGACCACGAGGGTGTCGACGATGCGCGCCAGCAGGCGCTGCCCGGGTTCGGCGAGCGCCGGCCCCTCCCCCGCGGCGCCCTCCACGGGGTCATCGACAGGATCAGCGGCGAGGTCATCGGCGGGATCAGCGGCGGGGTGGCCGTACAGCGCAGGTTCGCCGTCCGGGAGGGCGCTCCCGGTCCCGGACGGCTCATCCGACCCCTGCGCGGGCGTTCGGGGAGTCGCCATCGCGGACCTACTCCGCGTACTCGGCGTACTCGCCGTATCCCGCGCGCTCGTCGATGACGAGGGTGCCGGCGACGCGGTCGTGCAGGGCCTGGTGGAGGGGCTGGTCCCAGATGGCCCACAGGTACGCCATGAGCGCGCCCGCCCAGACCAGCAGCATCCCGTAGGCGAAGTACTGCCACACCATCACGGCGAGGACAAGGAAGAAGAAGACGCCGAGCTGGTACCCCACGTGGGTGATGGCGGCCCGCCACACGGCCTGCGTCGTCGTCAGCTGGTTCCCGGCCGGACGGGCCTGGACGACGCCGATGCCCAAGAAGCGCTTGCCGAACGTCCGGCCCCACATGGACAGCTGTACGGCCTCGTAGATGAACGGCAGGACGGACAGGACTGCGAACAGCGTGAAGATGATCGGCCAGTTCCAGATGCCGCCGTCGTCCTCCGTCTTGCTCCCGGGCTTCCCCAGCCCGAACGCGCCGACCGTGATGGGGAGGACGAGCGCGAAGCCGAAGGCCGCCACGAGCGTGTTGTCGATGAGGCGGGCCCCCGCGCGCCGCAGGATCGGCGCCAGCGGCATGTCGCCGCCCGAGGAACCGCCGTACTGGTCGTAGGACGGCTCATAGGACTCGTACGAGGGCTGCCCCCACTGGTCCTGCTGGGGTTCCTGCCACTGCTGTTGCGATGGCTGCTGCTGTTGCCATTGCTGTTGCTGCTGCCACTGCTGCTGTTGGGGCTGTTGCGGCTGCTGTGACTGCCACTGCTGTGCGGGCGGCTGAGCCTGGCCTTGCCGCTCGGGCTGCTGCCATTGCGGGGGACCCTGGTAGGGGGGCGGCGGGCCGTACGAGCCCGGCCCCTGCGACGACCCGTAGGGCCGGCCGCGGTTGGGGGAATCGCTCATGTGGGGTCAGTCCTCCAGGCGAAGCAACATCCGTGTGTTGCCCAACGTATTGGGCTTGACCCTGTCGAGGTCCAAGAACTCTGCCACGCCTTCGTCGTAGGAGCGGAGGAGTTCCTCGTACACCTCGGGCGCCACCGGAGTACCCAGGATCTGCTGAAAGCCGTGCCGTGCGAAGAACTCCACTTCGAAGGTAAGACAGAAAACCCGCCGGACGCCGAGTTCCCGTGCCGTCTCCAGGAGCTTGGAGACGATGCGGTGCCCGAGCCCGCGGCCGCCGTACCCCTTGTCCACCGCGACCGAGCGGACCTCCGCCAGGTCCTCCCACATCACGTGCAGCGCCCCGCAGGCGACGATGGGCCCGGACTCCCCCGGCCCGGCGCCCTGGACGTCCTCGGCGACCCAGAACTCCTGGACGTCCTCATAGAGCTTCACCGTCGATTTCTTGAGCAGGCGACGGCCCGATCCCGCGTACAGATCGACCAGCCTGCGAATCCCCTGAACGTCGGCGGTGCGCGCACGCCTGATGACGACTTCCACAAACAGGCGAGATTACCGAACTCGCCGCCCGTCCCCGGCCACCGGCGGCCACCCGGCACCGGTCCGGCGCTGCTCCGGGACGTGGCCGAGGGGCGCTCCAGGTCTGGCCGAGCGGGCTCCGGGTCTGGCCGGGGGTGGCCCCGGGCTTGACAGGTGCCGGCCCGCGGGCGCCACGGCGGGCCGGAGCGGTGCCGTCCGCAACCGCCGCTTACCCCCCGTACCGTCCGCCACGACCTGCGAATTCGCATGTTCTGGTTGGCATCCAATGGCGCTTCCGTTAGTGTCCCGCTCTGACGTCGGCCTTCCGCGAGGCGGAGGCCGGACCGCCGAGTCCACGGGCCGCAACCAGCGCCCCGAGGAGCCGGGGACCCACTTTCGGAGCGTTCGGGGGAGCACCCTGAGCCGATGCCGTCTGGGGTGAATCCGCAGCCGCGTGGAGGGATGCGCGCGCGCCCAGCGGACGGGCTGCTCCGGCCCGAACCCGTCAGCTAACTCGGTAGGCGGACGAGGAGAGGAGATTTGGTGCGGACGGCTCGTTTCCGTGTCCGGGCGCTCACGATCGCCGGCGCGCTCGTCGCCCTTTCCATCACGCCCCACGTGGTGGTCCCGCATTCGCTCTCGATGGCGCACGCCGACCCCGACCCGTCGGCCAAGGAGCTCAAGGACCAGGCGTTCAAGCTGGCGGACCAGCTGGAGAAGCTCACCGAGCAGTACAACGGCCTGAAGGTGAAGCTGGAGCAGTCGCAGCAGGCGGCCAAGGTCGCCGCCGGCAACGCCGAGCGCCAGCAGAAGTCCCTGGAGGGCCTGCGCGAGAAGGTCGGCAGCCTGGCCGCCACGAGCTACATGCAGGGCGGCACCGACCCCACGGTCTCGTTCATCTCCGCCCAGGACCCGCAGGTCGTCCTCGACCGCGCCGCCACCCTCAATTACTTCGCCACCCAGGACAGCACGCAGGTCCTCGGCCTCATGCAGGCGATGCAGTCCGCCCAGCGCGCGCGCAAGTCCGCCGAGGAGCGCGCCCAGCAGGTCACGCAGCTGAAGGCGCAGCTCACCGCGCAGAAGAAGAAGGTCACCACCGCCTACGAGAAGGTCCGCGGCAAGGCCGTCAAGAAGGACCCGTCCCTGCTGGCGAAGCTGCCCGTCATCGGCGAGGGCAAGGCCGCGGAGGCGCTCCGGTACGCGATGAGCAAGCTCGGCAGCCCCTATGTCTGGGGCGCCGCGGGGCCGACCACGTTCGACTGCTCGGGGCTGACGATGTGGGCCTACAAGCAGGTCGGCATCAACCTGCCGCACTACACCGGCAGCCAGTGGAACGCCGGGACCCACGTCTCGGAGAGCCAGATGCAGCCGGGCGACCTGATCTTCTTCTACTCCGACCTGCACCACATGGGGATGTACGTGGGCGGCGGCAAGATGATCCACGCCCCGCACACCGGCGACGTCGTCCGCATCGCGTCCCTGGCCGGTCGGCCGATCGCCGGCGTGGTCCGCGTCGCCTGAGCGCTCGGCAGACGCCCGCACGACAGACGCCCCTAGAGACGCGTCGGCAGCAGAGCCGATGGCCGCAGAACACACGGCAGCGGCGGGTGCCGGCTGGAGAGCCGGCACCAGACAGCCCGGTGCAAGGTGATGTGAACTGCGTCCGCGGCGGCGCTGCGCTCTTGCAGGGACCTACCTGCCGGGCGTAGGGCGCCGCCGCTGCGGGGTCGGACGAGTTCGTATCGCTGGACTTGCTTCCGGTCGGGCTGGTTTCCGGGTGATGACGCCCGCCGTCCCCTGACGGGCGTCGTCGGGTCGCGCTAGATGAGCTGCCTTCTGGCCGCCCACACCACGGCCTCGATAGGGGTGTTGACCT
Organism: Spirillospora sp. NPDC000708; assembly: GCF_040299565.1. Lineage (NCBI taxonomy): Bacteria > Bacillati > Actinomycetota > Actinomycetes > Streptosporangiales > Thermomonosporaceae > Spirillospora > Spirillospora sp. NPDC000708. The sequence goes on along the minus strand of NZ_JBEPCJ010000020.1, from coordinate 86,963 downwards.
CCAGCCGGTCGCAGATGTTCCGCAACCTGCGGCGCAAGGTCCGTGCGCTCAGTTCCAGCTTGCGCGCCGCCACATCAGCGGTGACACCGCTGGCGATCTGGGCGAGCAACCTGATCTCCTCGTCGCTCAGCCCGAAATCGAGTGTGGCTGTTTCCACTCCGTCCTCCCTCGTCCGTGGTTGATGACCGCGGGGATGCAGCCGTCCGCTGCACAGGCACGGGTTGGGCCCTCGAACTGCATGCGTTGGGTTGCCGGGTCCGGAGCCTTCCGGACTCAGATCATCGGGTCGGGTTCCTTTTCCGTCTCGCGAGCTTGGCCGGAGGTGGCCGATGGGCCGATTGCGGGGTCGTGCGGGGGAACTCCGGGTGACGATTCACTCGTTGGCCACGTGTCAGGGTCGGGTCTGGGTCGTCGGTTCCGAACCCGCTCCCTCCTCGTTGGACTCACCGGATCTCGCCGCGGACGAAGATCGTGAATCGTTTCAAGCTACGCTTCGGCTCGGAACGCTAGGCGGCCGGATCCGGCCCGTCAAGCGCTGATTACGTGCTGTCTGTGCCCGAATGGTCGCAATACGTGACCGGGTTTTCGGGGATTGACAGGGGAAAGCCCAGCTACCTGGGAAAACACCACCGGGGCGGACGAGGAGCGACGTGCCACAGACCAGTATTCGCGAGGTCGCGCGGCGTGCCGGGGTCTCGGTTGGGACCGTTTCGAATGTCCTAAACCGGCCAGATCTCGTGGCCGAAGCAACCCGTAACCGGGTGCGCGAGGCGATCGAGGAGCTCGGATTCGTCCGCAACGAGTCCGCGCGGCGGCTCCGGACGGGCCCCGACCGCACCGCCGGCGAGTTCGGCGACGAGCCGCGCCGCGCGTTCGGCGTCGTCGTGGAGGACCTCACCAACCCGTACGCGGCCGACGTCGTGCGCGGCGCCGAGGAGGCGCTGAACGCGTCGGGCCACGACGCCCTCTGGCTGTCGAGCGACCACTCCGCCGCGAAGGAGGCGCGCTCGCTGGAACTGCTGGAGGAGCAGCACGCCGCGGGCGCCCTGATCGTTCCGGTCGGGCTGGGCAAGTCGCGCATCCGGCGGCTGCGCGCCGCGGGGCTGAGCGTCGTGCTGATGGACCGGGACGTCACCGACGCGTGCGCGGTCCACGTCGACCACGTCGCCGGCGGGGAGCTGGCCGCCGCGCACCTGCTCGGCATCGGCCGCGAGCGGATCGTGTTCGTGACGGGCGCTCCGGAACCGCAGCCGTGCGTCGAGCGGCGCGACGGCGCGGCCCGCACGCTCGTCGAGGCGGGCCGCGGGAAGCCGCCCGTGCTCGTCCAGGGCGCGCTGAGCCCCACCGAGGGCCGGCTCGCTGCGCGGCTGCTCCTGGAGATGACGCCGCGGCCGGACGGCGTGTTCTGCGCCAACGACCTGCTGGCCATCGGCCTGATCAACGAGCTGACCCGGCTCGGCGCGCGCGTCCCGGACGACATCGCGGTGGTCGGCTACGACGACATCGAGCTGGCCGCCAGCGCCGCCGTGCCGCTGACCACGGTGAAGCAGCCGCGGCGTGCGCTCGGCTGGGAGGCCGCGGAGCTGGCCATGGCCGAGAACCGGGAGGGCCGGTCGCACCAGCACCGCCAGGTCGTCCTCCGCCCCGAACTGGTGGTGCGCGAGTCCGCCTGACCTCCCGGCGCCGATCACCGCCGCCCGCTCCCCGCCGCTATTGACATGCTGTCTGAGATCCGCGTGACTTGGCCTATGGAGGACACCAGGGAACAGGCCGCGCAGGACGTGGAGGCGGCGGCGATCCTCGGGTTCGACCCGTCGGACCCGGCCTTCCGCGCCGACCCCTACGCGCACTACCGGGGGCTCGCGGCGGGCGGGAGGCTGCAGCGGACCGCGGTCGGCCTGTGGGTCAGCACGTCCTACGAGCTGTGCGAGGCGGCGTTGCGGGACCCGCGGTTCGGGCACCGGCCCGAGAACGGCGGCCTGTGGCGGGACGCGCCGCAGCGGAACCGGTCGTTCCTCACGATGGACCCGCCCGACCACACGCGGCTGCGCAGGCTCGTCAGCAAGGCGTTCACGCCGCGGCTGGTCGAGCGGCTGCGGCCGCGCGTCGAGGCGCTGGTGGACGAGCTGCTGGACGCGGCGTCCGGCGAGGTCGACCTGATCGCCGCGCTGGCGTACCCGCTGCCCGTCATCGTGATCAGCGAGATGCTGGGCGTGCCGCCGCGCGACCGCGACCTGTTCAAGGGCTGGTCGGACGCCCTCGCGCGCGGTCTCGACCCCGACTTCCTGCTGCCCGAGGCGGAGATCGCGCTGCGCGACGAGGCGCGGGCGGAGTTCGCCGCGTACTTCCGCGAGCTGGCCGCCGAGCGCCGCGCGGCCCCGCGCGACGACCTGCTGAGCGCGCTCGTGGGCGTCTCGGACGGCGGCGACGTCCTGTCGGAGGAGGAGCTGCTCGCGACCTGCGTGCTGCTGCTCGTCGCGGGCCACGAGACGACGGTCAACCTGATCGGGAACGGGGCGCTGGCGCTGCTGCGGCATCCGGGGCAACTCGCGCTGTTCCGGGAGCGTCCGGAGAACATCGCGGCGGCCGTGGAGGAGCTGCTCCGCTACGACCCGCCCGTCCAGCTGACGCTGCGGGCCGCGCTGGAGGACGTCGAATTGGGCGGCACGCTGATCGAGCGCGGGCGGCTCGTCCTGCTGCTGACGGGCGCCGCGAACCGGGACCCGTCGGTGTTCGCCGACCCGGACCGCCTCGACCTGCTGCGCTACGCCGAGGGACGGGACGCGCCGCGCCACCTGTCGTTCGGGCACGGGATCCACTTCTGCCTCGGCGCGCCGCTGGCCCGCCTGGAGGGGCAGATCGCGCTGCGGAAGCTGTTCGAACGCGACGTGGCCCTCGCCGCCGACCACGGCGACATCGAGAAGGACGACCTGGTGTACCGCGACAACCTCGTCCTGCGGGGGCTGCGCGACCTGCCGGTCCGGATCGGGTGACCGGCAGGCCGCTCCGCGCCTGCTACTCCGGCTTGACCAGCGGGAACAGGATCGTGTCGCGGATGCCCTTGCCGGTGAACGCCATGATCATCCGGTCGATGCCGGCGCCCATCCCGCCGGTCGGCGGCATCGCGTACTCCAGCGCGCGCAGGAAGTCCTCGTCCAGCTGCATCGCCTCGGGGTCGCCGCCCGCCGCCAGCAGCGACTGCTCGGTGAGCCGGCGGCGCTGCTCGACGGGGTCGACCAGCTCGGAGTAGGCGGTGCCGAGCTCGGTGCCGAACCCGATCAGGTCCCACTTCTCGGTCAGCAGCGGCTCGCGCCGGTGCTGGCGGGTCAGCGGCGAGGTCTCCACCGGGTAGTCCATGACGAACGTCGGCTGGACGAGGGTGTGCTCGATCAGCTCCTCGAAGATCTCTTGGACGAGCTTGCCCTGCCCCCACTTGGGGTCCCAGCTGATGCCGCGGGCGTCGGCGAGCTTGCGGACGGTCTCGATCGGCGTGTGCGGGGTGATCTCCTCGCCGAGCGCCTCCGACACCGACCCGTACAGGGTGATCCGCGGCCATTCAGGCAGGCCGAGGTCGATCTCCACGCCGTCGTGGACGACCACGGACGTGCCGAGGGCGGCCACGACCGCCTTCTGGTACATCCGCTGGGTCAGGTCGGCCATGTCGTTGTAGTCGAGGTACGTCCCGTATGCCTCGAGCATGGTGAACTCGGGGTTGTGGGTGGAGTCGGCGCCCTCGTTGCGGAAGTTGCGGTTGATCTCGAAGACCTTCTCGATGCCGCCGACGACGAGCCGCTTCAGGTACAGCTCGATCGCGATCCGCAGGTACAGCTCCATGTCGTAGGCGTTGATGTGCGTCTTGAACGGACGCGCCGCCGCCCCGCCGTGGATCGGCTGCAGCATCGGGGTCTCGACCTCGAGGTACCCCTCCTCGTGCCAGAAGTCGCGGACGGCGCGCACGGTGGCGCTGCGGATCCGCGCCATCTTCCGGGCCTCGTCGTTGACGATCAGGTCGACGTAGCGCTGCCGCACCCGGGCCTCGGGGTCGGTGAGGCCGGCGTGCTTCTCCGGCAGCGGCCGCAGGCACTTGGAGGTGATCGCGAACCGGTCCGCCATCACGGACAGCTCGCCGCGCTTGGAGGTGATCACCTCGCCCTCGACGCCGATGTGGTCGCCGAGGTCCACCTCGCGCTTCCAGAAGTCGAGCTGCTCCTGCCCGACCTTCGCCAGCGACAGCATGACCTGGAGGTCGCCGGAGCCGTCCCGGATGGTGGCGAAGCACAGCTTGCCGGTGTTGCGGACCAGCATGACGCGACCGGTGACGCCGACCTTCTCGCCCGTCTCGGTGCCCGGCTCCAGATCCGGGTGTTTCTCCCGGATCTCGGCGATCGTCGCCGTGCGCGGGAAGGTCACCGGATAGGGGTCGACGCCGGCCTCGCGCAGGCGGTCGAGCTTCTCCCGGCGCACGCGCATCTGCTCCGGAAGGTCATCGAGGGTCTCGTCACTCACGGCTCAAGGCTATCCAGCCCACCGGACGCCCCGCGAACGAGTTCGGGGTGATCGCCCGGCCCGGCCGAGACGAGGGGGCCGAGGTCGCGGGCCAGGGCTGCGGCGATCGCGCGGAACGCGGCGACGCGCGGGTCGGTGTCGCCGCGGCGGGTCGCGAGGACGCTGCTGTCCCACGGCGCGTCCAGGATCGGGACGTACCGGACGCCCGGCCACGCGTAGAAGCGGGCGAACGACCGCAGGGCCGACCCGACGGTGCGCCCGGCGGCGATGCTGAGCATCACGTCCTGCGGGTGGCGGGCGACGTCCGGGCCGCGCCGCCCGCGCTCGCCGTTCACCGCCGGGGTGAAGTACAGGTAGTCGGTGAACACGCTCGGCGTGATGTCGGGCACGGCGACGATCGGCAGGTCGAGGACGTCGGCGAGGCGCAGCGCGCCGGCCTCCGCGACGGGGCCGTCCGCCGGGACGCCGACGATCCGCGGCTCGGTGGTCAGCACGTCGCTGGCGATCCGGTCGTCGTCGGGCGCCGGGCGCACGAACGCGACGTCCACCTTCCGCTCGACCAGCGCGGAGACGTGCTCGGTGAAGTCCAGCGGCATGATCGTCAGCCGGACGCCGGGCCGGGCCTGCCTGAACGCGCGGACGATGGCGGGTGTCAGCTCGGCGGAGCCGTGCCCCATCACGCCGACGCGGAAGGCGCCGTCGTCGTCGCCGCGCAGGTCGGCGACCGTGTCGGCGGCGGCGTCCACGGCCGCGAGGGCGGCCCTGGCGTGCGGCACGAACCGCCTCCCCGCCTCGGTGAGCCGCAGCGGGGACCGTTCCAGCAGCCGGACGCCGAGGTCCCGTTCGAGCCGCTGGACGTGCGCGGTGACCGCGGGCGGCGACAGGAACAGCCGGGCCGCGGCCCGCGCGAACTGCCCTTCCTCGACGACCGCGAGGAAGGAGGCCAGCTCACGCAGTTCCATGCTCGTCACGGTAACCGGCCGCGGGCCGTTCACGAATCGCGAAGCGGCAGAGGAGGACGGTTCAGGACGTTCTAGACAGGGATCATGACCAGCGATCCGTCCCTTCCGTCCGGTACCGCCCGCTGGCTCCCGATCGCTTCGATCATGTTCGGGGTCGGCTGGGGCGCCAACCAGTTCGCGTCGCTGCTCGGGCTCTACACCGACCGGCTGCATCTCGGCGACGGCGGCGCGCAGGCGATGTTCGGCGTGTACGCGCTCGGTCTCGTGCCCGGGCTCGTCCTCGGCGGCCCGGCGTCCGACCGGTACGGCAGGCGCCGGATCGCGCTGCCGTTCGCGTGCCTGTCCGCGCTCGTCACACTGGTGCTGATGGCGGGCGTCGCGGCGCCGCCGCTGCTGTACGCGGGCCGCCTGCTCGCGGGGGTCGTGACCGGGGCCGTCCTGGCCGCGGGCACGGCATGGGTGAAGGAGCTGACGCCCGTCTCCGGGACCCGGATGACGGCGCTCGCCGTCTCGGCGGGCTTCGGCGCGGGCCCGCTGGTGTCCGCGCTGGTCGCGCAGTGGGCGCCGCACCCGCTGGTCACCGCGTACCTTCCGCACCTGCTGATCATGCTGCTGACGGTGCCGCCCGCGTTCCGCGTGCCGGAGACCCACGTCCCGCGCGCACACGTGAGCAGCTCAGCGGAAGGCCCTGACGGAGGACCCACCACGTCCGGGCGGGGACGGTTCGGGTTGTCGGGCGTCCGCAATCCCGCGTTCCGCCGGACGATCGCACCGGTCGCCATCTGGACGTTCACGGCACCGGTCAGCGCGTTCGCGCTGCTGCCCGCGGTCGTGCCCGTCCACCACCTGCCCATCGCCTACGCGGGCGCCATCACCGCGCTCACCCTCGCGTCCGGGATGGCGGCGCAGCCCGTCGCCCGGCGGCTGGAGGCGCGGCATCCGCGGCTCGTCGCCCGCGCCGGCCTCGGCGCGATCATCGGCGGGCTGCTGCTGGCCGCGCTGACCATCGCCACCGGCCTGCCCGAGATCAACGCGGTGGCGGCGGTCGCGCTCGGCGCCGGGTACGGGTTCGTGCTGACCTACGGCCTCGGCGAGGTCGCCCGGATCGCCTCGCCCGGCGAGCTCGCGGGCCTCACCGCCGTCGCCTACGCCCTGGTCTACGTGGGGATGTTCGCGCCGCTGCTGCTGACCGTCCTGGCCAAGGCGGTCCCGCTCGGCGCGGCCCTCACCGCCATGGCGGCGCTGGCGGCCGCGTGCCTCGTTTACGTCTCCCGGCAGCCGCGCATTCCCGGCCGGGCGCCCGCCGCGCGGGGCCCGGTCCCGGAGATTCCCGAGGTCAGGGAGTGTTCCGCTGGTAGATGAGCCGGAGCCCGATCAGCGTGAGCCACGGCTCGAACACGTCGATGCTGCGGGACTCCTCCAGCACCAGCGGCGCGAGGCCGCCGGTCGCGATCACGGTCACCTCGTCGGGCTCGTCGGTCAGCTCCTCCGACATCCGCTCGACGATCCCGTCCACCTGCCCGGCGAACCCGAAGATGATCCCGGACTGCAGCGCCTCCACCGTGTTCTTCGCGATCACGCTGCGCGGCCGGACCAGCTCGATCTTGTGCAGCTGCGCGCCGCGCGACGACAGCGCGTCGATCGAGATCTCGATGCCCGGGGCGATGGCGCCGCCCACGTACTCGCCCTTCGCCGAGACGGCGTCGAACGTCGTCGCGGTGCCGAAGTCGACCACGATCGCGGGGCCGCCGTGCGTGTGCACGGCGGCCAGCGCGTTCACGATGCGGTCGGCCCCGACCTCCTTGGGGTTGTCCATCCGGACGGGGACGCCGGTCTTGACGCCGGGCTCCACGATCACCGCCGGCACGTCGCCGTAGTAGCGGCGGCACATCTCCCGCATCTCGTGCAGGACGGACGGGACCGTGGAGCACAGCGCGATGCCGCTGATGTCGGTCTCGGCCAGCAGCGGGCTCTGCTGGACCAGGCCCTGGAGGACCACCGCGATCTCGTCGGCGGTGCGCCGCGGATCGGTGTTGATCCTCCAGTGCTCGATGACCTCCTCGCCCTCGAACAGCCCGAGGACGGTGTGGGTGTTACCGACGTCGATGGTGAGCAGCATCCGGTCCCCGCTGGTCAGGAGAAGTCAAGGCCGATGTCGAACACGCGCGCCGAGTGCGTCAGCGCACCGACGGCAAGGTAGTCCACCCCGGTCACGGCGACGTCTCGGGCCCGCTCCAGGGTAAGCCCACCGCTGGCCTCCAGCTCCGCCCGGCCCGCCACGGTCCGCACCGCCTCGGCCATCTCCGCGTCGGTCATGTTGTCCAGCAGGATGCTCTTCGCGCCGACCGCGAGCGCCTCCTCGACCTGCTCGAGGGTGTCGCACTCGACCTGGACGTGCAGCGACGGGTACACCGCGCGGATCGCCTCGTAGGCCTTGGTGACGCTTCCGGCCGCCGCGACGTGGTTGTCCTTGATCAGCGCGGAGTCGTGCAGGCCCATCCGGTGGTTGACGCCGCCGCCGCAGGCCACGGCGTACTTCTGGAGCGCGCGCAGGCCCGGCAGCGTCTTGCGGGTGTCGCGGACCCTCGCCTTCGTGCCCTCCATCGCGTCCGTCCAGCGGCGCGCGGCGGTCGCGATCCCGGACAGGTGGGTCAGCAGGTTCAGCGCCGTCCGCTCCGCGCGGAGCACGGCCCGGGTGGGGCCCTCGACGGAGATCAGCACCTGCCCGGGGACGACCCGGTCGCCGTCCGCCGCCTTCGCCTCGTACGCGACGTCCAGCAGCTCGAACACGACCGCGGCCACCGGGATCCCGGCGACGACGCCCGCCTCCCGGGCCCGGAAGTCCCCGGCCGAGGCCGACTCCGGTGCGAAGATCGGCTCGCTGGTCACGTCGACCGGGCCGTCCTCCTCCAGGGCCGTCTGGACGAGGTTTTCCACAGCCTGTGGATCGAGCCCGGCGTCCTTGAGCCGCTGCGAGAGTTCGGGTGTCACTGGTCGTCCCCTTCCAGAGGTTCGTATGCCGTCGTCAGGACGTTCCCCGCCAGCCGCGTGACCAGATGCCCGCGCCAGCCCGCGTCGGAACGTTCCGGGAAGTCCTGCCGCCAGTGGCTGCCGCGCGTCTCCTCGCGCAGCCGGGCGGCCGCGACGATGGCGGACGCCACGGTGTGCAGGTTCGTGGCCTCCCACGCCTCCACCCCGGGCTCCGCGCCGCCGTGCGGGAGCGCGGCCAGCTCGCGCGCCGCCGTGTGGAGCCCCTCGGCTCCCCGCAGCACCCCGGCGTGCGAGGTCATGATCCGCTGGATCTCGCTCCGCGCCCCCGGGTCGACCAGCCCACCGGCCCAGGGCGCACCCGGCGCCGCGCCGGGCGAGGTCGCCGTGTCGAGCGAGGTCGCCGTGTCGAGCGAGGCGGCCGGGTCGGGCGGCGCGGCGGTGCCTGCGAACTCGGCGGCCGCCAAGTCGTCGGTGAGGGCGATGGCGATGCGGGCCGCGAAGACCAGTCCTTCGAGGAGGGAGTTGGACGCCAGCCGGTTCGCGCCGTGCACGCCCGTGCAGGCGACCTCGCCGCACGCGTACAGCCCGGGCACGGACGTGCGCCCGTACAGGTCGGTGCGGACGCCGCCGCTGGAGTAGTGGGCGGCGGGGACGACCGGGATCGGCTCGGTCACCGGGTCGATGCCGTGGTGCCGGCACGCCGCCAGGATGGTCGGGAACCGCCGCTCCCACATCGCCGCGCCGAAGTGCCGGCCGTCCAGCAGCATGCAGGGCTCGCCGGTCTCCCGCATCCGGTTCATGATCCCCTTCGCGACGACGTCGCGCGGGGCGAGTTCGGCGAGCTCGTGGCGGCCGACCATGAACCGCTCGCCGGAGTGGTCGATCAGGTGGGCGCCCTCGCCGCGGACGGCCTCGGAGATCAGCGGCTGCTGCCCGCGCGCGTCCTCGCCGAGCCACAGCGGGGTCGGGTGGAACTGGACGAACTCCAGGTCGGCCACGGCGGCGCCGGCGCGCAGCGCGAGCGCGACGCCGTCGCCGGTCGACACCTCGGGGTTGGTGGTGGCGGAGAACACCTGGCCGAGGCCACCGGTGGCGAGCACGACGGCGCGAGCGCGGACGGCGCCCACGCCGTTCGGCTGGCCCTCGCCCATCACGTGCAGGGTGATCCCGGCGGCGCGCCCGGCGGCGTCCTTCAGCAGGTCGAGGACCAGGGCGTGCTCGATGACCTCGACGCCGGAGTCCTTCAGCTCGGCGAGCAGCGCGCGGCTGATCTCCGCGCCGGTGGCGTCGCCGCCGGCGTGCGCGATGCGGCGGCGGTGGTGGCCGCCCTCGCGGGTCAGCGCGATCTCTCCGTCGCCGGAGCGGTCGAACGCGGCGCCGAGGTCGATGAGCCCGCGGACGGCGTCCGGGCCCTCGGTGACGAGCACGCGGACGGCGGCCTCGTCGCAGAGCCCCACCCCGGCGGTGAGGGTGTCGGCGAGGTGCTCCTCGGGGCTGTCGTCGGGGGCGAGGGCGGAGGCGATGCCGCCCTGCGCCCAGCGGGTGGACCCGGCGTCGAGCAGCGCCTTGGTGACGAGAAGCACGCGCCCGTGCGGGCGGCAGCGCAGCGCCGCGACGAGACCGGCGATGCCGGAGCCGATGACGACGACGTCGGCGTCGGCCGTCCAGCCGGGGGCGGGGGCGTCGAGAACGGAAGGGATCATGAGCCCTCCTCGGGGTTCGGTTCTCGTCATTGTGACATTATCCCCGGCGGCCTCGGATGCCCGGCCCCCGCCTTCGGGATGAATCCCCAGATGGCAGGGCGGCCGCGCACCCCCCTCCCGGGAGGTGCGCGGCCGCCCTGAACCGCTGCCGCCGCGTCCTCAGCGCGCCACGAGGTCGCCCCGCACGTCGTCGCCGCCGGGGACCGGCTCGGCCGGGTCGGACCCCAGGGAGACGATGGCGTTCGAGCGGTCGACGTGCACCACGCGCGGCTCGAACTCGCGCGCCTCGGCGTCGGTCATCTGCGCGTACGCGATGATGATCACCAGGTCGCCGGGCTGCACCAGGCGGGCCGCCGCCCCGTTGATCCCGATCACGCCGGAGCCCCGCTCGCCCGCGATCAGGTAGGTCTCCAGGCGGGCGCCGTTGTCGATGTCCACGATGTGCACCTGCTCGCCGGGCAGCAGGTCCGCGGCGTCCATCAGGTCCTGGTCCAGGGTGAGCGAGCCCACGTAGTGCAGGTCCGCCTGGGTGACGGTGGCGCGGTGGATCTTCGACTTGAACATCGTCCGGAACATCAGCGCTCCTTCGGGGTGACGAGCTGGAGGGGCAGGTTGTCGATCAGGTGGGTGGAGCCGACGCGACCCGCGACGGCGAGCACGGCCGGACCGGTATAGCCGGTCGTGACCTGCAAGAACGTGGACGGGTCCACGAGCACGAGGTAGTCGAGTTCGAGCGGCGGGTCGGCGGCGGCCGCCTGGTCCAGCACGGCGCCCGCAGCGGCGACCACCGCGTCCGGGCCCTCGTCCGCCGCGTCCACGCCCGCGTACAGCGCCCTGGACAGGGCGAGCGCGGTGCGCCGGTCGCCCTCGGACAGGTACCGGTTCCGGCTCGACAGGGCCAGCCCGTCCTGCTCGCGGACGGTCGGGGCGCCGACGATCTCGACCGGCACGTTCAGGTCCGCGACCATCCGGCGGATCATCGCGAGCTGCTGCGCGTCCTTCTGCCCGAAGACGGCCACGTCCGGACGCACCAGGTTCAACAACTTCAGGACGACCGTGAGCATTCCGTCGAAGTGGCCGGGGCGCGCGGCGCCCTCCACCCGCTCGCCCATCGGGCCGGACTTGACCGTGACCTCGGGCTCGCCCGGGTACATGACCTCGCGGGACGGCGCGAACACGATGTCCGCGCCCTCCGCCGCGCACGCCTCAAGGTCGGCTTCGAACGTCCGGGGATAGCGGTCGAAGTCCTCGTTCGGGCCGAACTGCAGCGGGTTGACGAAGATGCTTACCGCCACCGCGTCCGCGCGGCGCCGCGCCTCGCGGATCAGCGACCGGTGCCCCTCGTGCAGCGCCCCCATGGTGGGGACGAGCGCCAGCGTGCCCTTCGCGTCGGCACGGGCGGCGGCCAGCTCCTCGCGCGTCGCGGCGATGACGGGCGTCACGACGCGTCCTCCGGCTCGCTCACTGATCCTCCCTGGTCGGTCCTGCTCGGTGCTCGTCGGTCCTGCTCGGTGCTGTTCAGTGCTGTTCGCTGGTCCGGCGGTCGCTCGCCGCCGGCGGTCCGATGCCCGGCGTCCACGGCGTCCATGGCGTCCTCGGCATGCGGTGGCGGCCCGGCCGTCAGTCGGCCAGCGCTTCGAGGAGGCGCTCGGCGGCCTCGGGTTTGAGGAGCCCCGCGGCGAGCGCGCGGTCGGCGGTGAGGCGGGCCAGCGCGATGTAGGCGCGGCGGCTCTCCGCCGACACCTTCCCGAGCTCGGCGACGTGGTCGGCGACCGTCCCGGCGTCGCCGCGCGCGACCGGGCCGGTCAGGCCGTCGATGCCGAGCCGCAACGCGTTGTCGAGGGAGGCGCCGAGCAGCGGGCCGAGCATCCGGCCGGGCTCGCCGACGCCCGCGGCGCGCAGCAGGTCCATCGCCTCGACGACCAGCGTGACCAGGTGGTTCGCGCCACCGGCGAGCGCCGCGTGGTACAGCGGGCGGCGCTCCTCGGTGATCCACACCGGCTCGCCGCCCATCTCGACGACGAGGGCCTCGGCGACCGGGCGCAGCGGTTCGGGCGCGGTGACGCCGAACGAGATGCCGGTCAGCCGGTCGACGTCGTCGGGGCGCCCGGTGAACGTCATGACCGGGTGCAGCGCGAGCGGCAGCGCCCCGGCGCGGGTCAGCGGGTCCAGGACAGCGGACCCGTACCGCCCGCTGGTGTGCATGACGAGCTTCCCGGTGACGGGGACGCCCGCCGCGACCAGGCCGGCGGCGAGTTCCGGCAGCGCGTCGTCGGGGACGGTCAGCAGCACCAGGTCGGCGGCGGCCACCGCGTCCTGCGGGGTGACGACGGCCGCACCCGGCAGCCGCTCCTCCACCCTCTCTCGGGACCGGTCGGAGACCGCGGCGGCGGCGACCACGCGGTGGCCGGCGCGGGCGAGCGCCGCGCCGAGGGCCGTGCCGACGCGTCCCGCGCCGACGACGCCGACGGCGAGCCGGGCGGGCCGGTCCTCGGGCCGCGTCTCCCCGGCCTCCGGCCCGTCTCCGGGCGCGGCGGAGTCAGGCGTGAATGGGTCCATCTGTTCGTTCCAGTCCTCAGTTGGGTACCGGACGTGCGCGCCCAGCGTACCCGCGGGTCCCGGGCGCGCGTTCCGGTGGGTCTTCCGGTGCTCCGGTGACGCCTTGACGGTACGGGCGCCACGAACACCATCACACATCGGTGATGATCCGGCTACCCGGCGTAACGCCTCCGTCGGCGGGCGGGCCACACTTCGCGGGTCACGGATCGTGAACCCTTGCGGCGGCCCGGAACCGGGGCGTAACCATGGTTGTGACGACGTCGTCACGCAAGGTGAATGGCAGCAATGACCAGGGCGCTCCGCCCCCGACGAGATGGAGCAGACTTTGATCAGGACAGCCCTCAAGACCGGCGCGGTCGTCGCGACCCTCGCGGGGACGGCCTTCGCCGCCGTCCCGGCCAACGCCGACACCTACAACCACAACACCGCCGTCGGCAACACGACGAACGTCTTGATCGTCGGCGGCTACGGCGTGACCTGCGGCTCGGTCTCCGTCGGAAGCCAGTCCGGGACGGGCTGCAACGGCAACCACGTGCACAATCGGCACAACCACAGCGGCGCCGGCGGCTGGATCGGGCACCGCTGGTGACGAGGTGACGCCGCCGCGGGGCCGCCCGGCAGCCCGGGGCCGGACCCTTCCCGGCCGCCCCTAGGGAGGTTCCCGCGGAGCCTTCGTCCCGCCGCAACGCCGTCCCCGCGGCGCGGCGAAGGAAGTGTCCGTGACGCGACGCGCCCGGATTCGGTGACTCTCCGAATCCGGGCGCTCGTCACGCTCCGTGCTCATCCCTCCGCCAGCGGCCGGTGCGGCTGACCGGTGCGGCTGACCGGTACGGCGACCGGTACGGCCGGTCGCCGGTGCGGCTAGTCGTGGGCGAGGGACTCGACGATCGACGCCTTGGCCGCGCGGCGCGCCGGCATCACCGCGGCGAGCACCCCCGCCGCCCCCGCCAGCAGCACGAACCCGACCACCTGGACGTAGGGCAGGGAGAAGATCGCGCCGTCCTCCATCGCGTTGGTGGCCGCCCAGCCGAACGCCACCCCGAGCACGACCCCGGTGACCGCGCCGATCACGGCCATGACCAGCGCCTCCACCGACAGCATCCGGCGCAGCTGCCGCCGGGTGAGGCCGAGGGCGCGCAGCAGCGCCGACTCGCGGGTCCGCTCCACCACCGACAGCGTCAGCGTGTTGGCGATCCCGAACAGCGCGATGACGATCGCCAGCCCGAGCAGCCCACCGAAGATCATCAGCATCATGTCGATGGCGTCGCTCACGCTCTTCTCGAACTCGGCGGACGAGTACACCTTCGCGGCCGGGTAGGGGCGCGCCGCCACCTCGACGGCCTTGCGCGCGGCGTCGGGGGGCACCCCGTCCCGGTCCTTGATGTAGATCGCCGAGTCGTCGGGCGCGGCGAAGTAGCGGGTGAAGTCCGCCTCGGGGACGACCAGCGCCCCGAGGGTGGTCGCCGGAGTGCTGAACACCGCGGCGATCCGCACCGGGGCGGTGCCGTGCGCCGTCCGGACCCGGACGGTCTGCCCGACGCTCATGCCGTGCCGCTTCGCGACCCCCTGCTCCACGATCCCGGTCCCGGGCTTCAGCCCGCCCGCGGCCAGCGCGGACGCCGACCCGTGCACGAGCTTCGGCTTCAGCACCGTCCCGAGCGCCGACCCGGTCAGGCTCGCGACGTTGGTCTCCTTGCCGTCGACCTTGGCGTCCTTGGCCAGCAGCTCGAACACGTGGGAGAACTCCGGCCGCTTCCGGAGCGCCTCGGTGAGGCCCTGCGGCGCCCGGCCGCCGCCGTCGCCGGTCCGCGTCTGCACCTGGAACTCGGCCGGGTACTGCTCGGCCAGCTTCTCCGCCGACGTCGCCTTGCTGCTGGCCGCGACGACGGCGAACAGGCTCATCAGCCCGATGCCGACGGTCAGCGCGATCGTCGTGGTGGCGGTGCGGCGCGGGGACCGGCGCGCGTTCGCCACCGCGAGCCGTCCCGGCACCCCGCCGAGCCGCGCCGGGACGGCCCCGGCGAGGCGTCCGAGCGGGCGCACCAGGGCGGGCATCGCGGTCACCACGGCGAGGAAGAACACGGCCCCCGCGAGGGCGACCGTGTACATCGCCGTCTGGCCTTTCTCCATGGTCACCGACCCCATGACGCCGAGGCCGAGGCCCGCCGCGCCGAGCAGCACGGCCAGCGCCGTCCGGATCGGCCCGAGCCGGAACCGGCCACCGCCCGGCTCCGTCTCCGAGCGCAGCGCCGCGACGGGCGCGACCCGCGTCGCCGCCCGCGCCGGCAGCAGCGCGGACAGGACGGTCACCACCACGCCCACCGCGAGGCCGATCGCGACCGTCCGGGCCGACAGGGCGACCCCGTCCATCCGCACCCTGTCGTTCACCTGTGCCATGACGGCGACCGCCCCGGCGCCGAGCCCGACCCCGGCGAGGATGCCGAGCACCGACCCCGCCAGCCCGACGGCGAACGCCTCGGTGACCACCCCGCCGAACACCTGCCGGCGCGTCGCGCCGACGCAGCGCAGCAGCGCCATCTCCCGCATCCGCTGCGCGATCAGGATGGAGAACGTGTTGTAGATGACCAGCGCCGAGACCAGCATCGCGACCAGCCCGAAGATCAGCAGGCCGGCCTGGATGATCTCGGTGTCGGCGCCCGCCGAGTCCGCGAGCCGCTTCCCCAGCTCCTTGCCGGTGTAGACCTCGTACTCGCCGCCGACCGCGGCCTTCACCGCCGGCTTGGTCCCGCCGAGGACGTCGATCTCCTGGTACTTCTTCACGCCCGTCATCGCGAGCGCGGTCGCGGCGTCGAAACCGACGCCGCCCCGGTAGCCCGCCTCCTCGTCGATGCCGAAGTCGACGAGCCCGACGACCGTGAAGCGGTGCGGGCGGTTCGCGTGGTCCAGGACCGTGACCGCGTCGCCGACCTTGTAGCCGGACCGGTCCGCGAGGTCCTTGCCCAGCACCGCCTCGGACGCGCCCGACGGCGTCCTGCCCTTGGTGACGTCGTAGCGCAGCAGCTTCCCGGACGGCACCGAGATCCCGACGGTCGGCAGGTCGCCGACGGTCTTGCCGTCCTTGCCGACCAGAGCCGCGTCGCCGCGCACCGTGCCCTGCGCCTGCGTCACGCCCGGCACCGCCTTGACGCGGTCGAGGACGCCCAGCGGGATGCCGGGCTCGTCCTTCGGGCCGGTGTCCGTCCGCGCGTCGGGCTGGACCGCGACGTCGACCTTGTCGGCCGACCGCGCGAACGTCCGCGCGACGCCCTGGTTCATCGTGTCGGTCAGCACGAACGTGCCGGAGATGAAGCCCACGCCGAGGGTGATGGCCACCGCCGTCAGCAGCAGGCGCAGCTTGTGGGCCCGCAGGCCCGCCAGCGTCGTCCTCAGCATCGGGTCAGGCCCCCAGGCTCTTCAGCCGGTCCAGCACCGCGTCCGGCGTCGGCTCCAGCAGCTCGGACGTGATCACGCCGTCGCGCAGGAACACCACCCGGTCGGCGTAGGACGCCGCCACCGGGTCGTGCGTGACCATCACGATGGTCTGGCCCATCTCGCGGACCGAGGCGCGCAGGAACCCCAGCACCTCCGCGCCCGCGCGCGAGTCCAGGTTGCCGGTCGGCTCGTCCGCGAAGATCACCTCGGGGCGGGCGACGAGCGCCCGCGCGCACGCGACGCGCTGCTGCTGGCCGCCGGACAGCTCGCTCGGCCGGTGCCCGAGCCGGTCCCGCAGGCGCACTACGTCCACCACCTGGTCGAACCAGGCCCGGTCCGGCTTGCGGCCCGCCAGTTCCAGCGGCAGCAGGATGTTCTGCTCGGCGGTGAGCGTCGGCAGCAGGTTGAACGCCTGGAAGACGAACCCGACGCGCTCGCGGCGCAGCATCGTCAGCTGCCGGTCGCCCATCCCGGTGATCTCCGCGTCGCCCAGCACGATCCGTCCGGCGGTGACCGTGTCCAGCCCCGCCAGGCAGTGCATCAGCGTGGACTTCCCGGACCCGGACGGGCCCATGATCGCGGTGAACGCGCCGCGCGCGAACCCGACGCTGACCTCGTGCAGCGCCCGCACGGCCGCGTCGCCCGACCCGTACACCTTGGACACCCCGGCGGCGGCGACCGCCGGCGGTGCCGCGGCATGGGGCGCTCCCCCGGACGGGCTGGTGAACGTGCTGGTCACGGCGACTCCTTCGTGGACGGATACGACCGTGATCAACGCTAGGAATCCGCGCCGCCGCTGCCATCGGCCGAGCGGCTCCGCTCCGTGTCAGCTTTCCGGCTGCCCCGGCGCGCGGCGTACGACCTGAGGCGTACGCACCCGTCACCCGTTCCGCCGACCCGCCGCGGGCGCCCGCCCGTCCCCCGCCACGTCGGCCCCCTCTGCACGTGCGCCCTGACCAGCACATCCCGTCACCGGGGCACGGACGCGAAGGCGCCGGAGGCCTCCGTGGGACCTCCGGCGCCTCGGTGCCGGGCCGTTGCGCGCCCGGCGCGGCCGATCAGCCGTTGTCGACGGACGCGCCGCCCTTGCAGCCCGCGCCCGCGATGCCGACGACGGCGACGGCGTTGCCGCACACGTCGATCGGGATCGAGATCGGGGCGTTGATCTGGTTGCCGCCCAGGATGGAGAAGTTGCCACTGGTGTGGTTGCCGTTGAACTGGCCACCGTGGCCATGGCCCTTGCCATGACCGTGGCCGTGGTCCCAGCCCCCGGCGTACGCGGGGGCCGCGGCCAGAACCGAACCGGCGACCGCGAAACCGAGGATGCCGGTGGCGGCGAGCTTCTTGAACACGAGAGTCCTCCGTACCGGGCCGAGGGCCCGAAGCGAATATTTCCAGAGCCCCCTTCAGAGGGCGTCGCGTACGGTAGTTACCCAGCTACTCTGCGGTAATCCAATAGTGCGGCCCAGCATGACGGCAAATAGTCACCAAGCAGTAATCATGACGTTACAAAGAGTAACCGTTTTGCTCGCATTCGCCGGACCTGTCGCAAAGGTCAGCGCGACCACTCGCGCGCCGCCAGAAGCCCTACGTCGCCAAGATGAATCCAAAGCACGGCCTCGCCGACGCTTCCGCGGCGCGAACCGCCCCGCGAAGCCGGGTTTCACCACCCGCGACCAGCCGTAACAACTCCCCGCACTCAGAGAGAGCCACGCGCCGTCCGCCCCATCGGCAACGCCGGAACTCCAACGGCCGACGCGAGCGGGAGCCGACACGAGCGGGAGCCGACACGAGCGGGAGCCAATGCGAGCGAAAGGCCGACATCGACGAGGGGCACCGGCCACCACGAAGGCGCCGGAGGCCCCCATGGGACCTCCGGCGCTTCGATGCCGGGCCGTTGCGCGCCCGGCGCGGCCGATCAGCCGTTGTCGACGGACGCCCCGCCCTTGCAGTGGGCGGCCGCGATGCCGACGACGGCACCGACGGCGTTGCCGCAGACGTCGATCGGCACCGAGATCGGGATGTTGACCTGGTTGCCGCCCAGGATGGAGAAGTTGCCGCTGGTGTGGTTGTTGTTGAACTGACCACCGTGGCCGTGGCCGTGGCCCTTGCCATGGCCGTGGTCCCAGCCGCCGGCGTACGCGGGCGCCGCGCCCAGGGCCGAACCGGCCACCGCGAAACCGATGATGCCGGTGACGACGAGCTTCTTGAACACGAGAGTCCTCCCGTACCGGGCCGACGGCCCGAAGCGAATGTTTCCAGAGCCCTCCGCAGAGGGCATCGCGTACAGTAGTTACCCTGATACTCTCAGCTACGGGACCGGCGCGGCCCAGCACGACGGCAATTGGTCACCATAAAATGATCATGGACTTACCAAGCGTCGCCGCTTTGACCGCTTTTCACCAGGCCTGTCTCGTAGGCGAACACCACCGCCTGCACCCGGTCCCGGAGCCCCAGCTTCATCAGGATCCGGCCCATGTGCGTCTTGACCGTCGCCTCCGAGACAAAGAGCCGGCCCGCGATCTCCGCGTTCGACATCCCCCGCGCCACCAGCCGCAGCACCTCGCCCTCCCGCTCGGTCAGGCTCTCCAGCGCGCCGCTCGCCCTCTGCTCGGTGTCCGGCAGGTGCAGCGCGAACCGGTCGAGGAGCCGCTTGGTGGTGCTCGGCGCCACCACCGCGTCCCCCGAGTGCACCGCCTTGATCGCCTCGATCAGCTGCGCCGGGCCCGCGTCCTTCAGCAGGAACCCGCCCGCGCCGGCCTTGATCGCCGCGAACGCGTACTCGTCCAGGTCGAACGTGGTCAGGATGATCACCTTCGGCGCCCCGTCCCCACCGTGGCCGCCTGCGGCGCGACCGGACCCGCCCCACTCGCCCGACACCACCCGCCGCGTCGCCTCGATGCCGTCCATCCGCGGCATCCGGACGTCCATCAGCACCACGTCCGCCGCCGTCGTCCGCAGCAGGTCGAGGGCCTGCTGCCCGTCCCCCGCCTCGCCCACCACCACGATGTCGGGCTGCGCGTCCAGCACCATCGTGAAGCCGGCCCGCACCAGCTCCTGGTCGTCCACCAGCACGACCCGGATCGGCCCGGCGTCCAGTTCGTCGTCCATCTCCATCACGTCTCTCCTCACAGCGGACTCGGTCCCGCGGCACGCCTGGCGCCCGCCCTCCACGTCCTACGCTCCCACCCGAACGCCCCGCTCCCACCCAACCCGGCCCACGCAGCCACACCCCCGCGCCCCCACCACGCCACCGCCCGCCCGGTCACCCCCACTGCCACACCAAGCCACCGCCCACACGGTCACGCCAGGGGGTCACTCCGCACGTCACCACTCCCCACGCCACCACTTCGGGCGGTGCTGGTCACGGCGCCGCCGACTGCGTGGGCATGGCAGTCGGTCACGCGGCTTCTCCCGTCGGGATCCTCGCGACCACCTCGAAGCCGCCGCCTGGACACGGCTGAGCGTGGACGCTGCCGCCGTACACCGCCGCGCGTTCCCGCATCCCCGCGAGCCCGTGGCCCCGTCCGTCGTCGGCCGCAGCAGCACCGCGCCCGTCGTCGTGCACGCGCACCTCGACCGCGTCCCCCGCGTACCGGAGCCGGACCGTCGCGGCCACGCGCGGACCGCCGTGCTTGAGGGTGTTGGTCAGCGCCTCCTGCACGATCCGGAACACCGTCAGCTGCCGGCCCTCCGACATGTCCGGCGGCGAACCGGCGACCTCGTACGTCACCGGCAGTCCGGACGAGCGCACCTGCTCGACCAGGTCGTCCAGCTGCGCCACGCCCGGCTGCGGCGCGTACGCCCCCGCGTCGTCGCTCTCCCGCAGCACCCCGAGCAGCCGCCGCATCTCCGCCAGCGCGTTGCGTCCCGTCTGCGAGATCGTCTCCAGCGCCTGCCGAGCCCGGCCCACGTCCGTGTCGATCGCGAACGACGCGCCGTCCGCCTGCACCACGATCACGCTGACGTTGTGCGCCACCACGTCGTGCAGTTCCCGCGCGATCCGGGCCCGTTCCGCCGCCATCGCCATCTTCACCTCGGCGTCGCGCTCCTGCTCGAGCCGTGCCGCCCGTTCCTCCAGCGAGCTCAGGTAGGCCCGGCGCGTCCGGATGTGCAGCCCGAGGATCCACACGCCCGCCACCAGGGCCGACAGCATCAGCAGCGTCGACCGCTGATCGGCACGCCCGGACGCGTACCGCAGCGCCGCCATGACCGCGCCCAGCTCGGCGGTCAGCGCCGCCGCCAGCCCCCAGCGGAACGTGAAGTCCGCCGCGACGGTGTACAGGCCCATCAGGACGACCATGTTCGCCGGGATCGGGACGATCCCCGCGACGCACTGGACGCAGCAGATCAGCGCCACCACGGCGAAGACCGTCCGCGGGAACGTCCGCCGCATCACCAGCGGCGCGACGAGCCCGACCGTCAGCGCCAGGTACTCCAGCCTCGGCACGGCCTGCGCGTCGCCCAGCCACGCGGGGAGGGAGAGCAGCACGACCGGGGCCGCGAAAAAGGCGTCGACCAGGGGTTTCCTGCCGCGCAGCCAGTCCCAGAACCTCCCGACCATGCGCACAGCGTATGTACCGCCAGGTCAGCCCGGGATCAGCCGCAGGTCGGACCGCCGTCCGCCGCAGGGATGGTCCGGCCGCGGCGGGACCGCCCGGCGGCCGCCGCACGGTAACGTCACGGTCGTGGAGGCGTTGGTTACCGAGTGGCTGACATGGCGCACCGCGATGGAGCGGGCACTGTACGGGGAGGGCGGCTTCTACCGACGGGGCGAGCGCCCCGCCGAGCATTTCCGCACCTCGGTGCACGCCTCGCCGCGCTTCGCCGCCGCGATCGCCCGGCTCCTGATCGACGTCGACACCGCCCTCGGCCACCCGGATCGGCTCGACCTCGTCGACATCGGCGCCGGCTCGGGCCGCCTGCTCGCCAACATCCTGGCCGGTCTCCCGTCCGGCATCACCTCCCGCCTCGCGCCCACCGCCGTGGAGATAGCACCACGCCCCTCCGACATTCCGGCGTCCGTCACCTGGCGCGCCGACCTCCCCGACCGCATCACCGGCCTCGCCGTGGCCAACGAGTGGCTCGACAACATCCCCCTCGACGTCGTCGAGCGCACCCCGGACGGCGTCCGCACCGTCCTGGTCGATCCGTCCAGCGGCGGCGAGCGCCCCGGCGCCGAGCCGTCCGCCGAGGACCGCGACTGGATGGACCGCTGGTGGCCTCTCCGCGAGCCCGGCGACCGCGCTGAGATCGGCCATCCGCGCTGCGCCGCGTGGGCCTCGGTGATCGGACGCCTCGACCGGGGCCTCGCGATCGCGGTGGACTACTCGCACGCCCGCGACTCGCGTCCCCCGTACGGCACCCTCACCGGCTACCGGGACGGCGCCACGGTCCCCGCCGTCCCGGACGGCTCGTGCGACGTGACGGCGCACGTGGCCCTGGACGCCTGCACCACCGCGGGCGAGCGGGCCGGCGCCACGTCCACGCTCCTCACCACCCAGCGCGCCGCCCTCCTCGCCCTGGGCCTGTCGGGCGCCCGGCCGCCCCTGGCGATGGCCCACACCGACCCGCGCGGGTACGTCGCCGCCCTGTGCCGCGCCGGTGAGGACGCGGAACTCCTCGACCCGTCCGGCCTGGGCGGTTTCGGATGGCTCGCGCAGACCGTCGGCATTCCGCTGCCGCCGTCCCTGTCCTCGCCGCCCGCACGCTGACCCGCGATCTCGCCCTTACCTGCCAGCCGCCCGCACGGCGAAACCACTACTGACGACCGAGACCCCTCGTACCGCCTTGCGCTCCCGGAAGACCGTCCCAGGACCACGGGCCGTTGGTGCTCAACCCACCACGGCACTCAGCACTCGACGTGCAGAGCCTGAAGCCCGCGCAGGACGAACCCGGGCTTCCACTCCGGCTCGGAGACCAGACGGAGTCCCGGTGCCAGCCGGAGCAGCGCCGACAGCGACTCGGCCAGCTCGATCCGGGCCAGCGGGGCGCCCAGGCAGTAATGGATGCCGAGGCCGAACGTGATGTGCGGGTTCGGGTCCCGGGCGAGGTCGAGCCGGCCGGGGTCGGCGAAGACGGCCGGGTCGCGGTTGGCGGAGGCGAACTGCAGCGCCACCTCGGCCCCGCGCGGGATGTCCACGCCCGCCACGGTGATGTCCTCCAAGACCCACCGCTCGAACATCGGCGCCGGAGTGTCGTACCGCAGCAGTTCCTCGACGGCCGTGGGGACGAGCGACGCGTCCCCGCGCAACCGCTCCAGCTCGCCGGGGTTGCGGAACAGCGCCCACCAGCCGTTGCCGGTCGCGTTGACCGTGGCCTCGTGGCCCGCGTTGAGCAGCAGGACGCAGGTGCCGATCAGCTCGTCCTCGGTCAGCCGGTCGCCCTCGTCGACGACCTGGGCGAGCGCGCTGATCAGGTCGTCGCGCGGCTCCCGGCGCCGCGACCGGGCCAGGTCCCGCAGGTAGTCGGAGAACTCCACCGCGGCCCGGACGGCCGTCCGCTGCACCTCCTCCGGCGGGTTCAGCTCGTACATGCCGCAGATGTCGGCGGACCAGGGACGCAGCAGCGGCCGGTCCGCCACGGGCACGCCGAGCATCTCCGCGATCACGTTGACCGGCAGCGGCTCCGCGACCTCGGCGAGCAGGTCACCGCCGCCCTTGGCGGCGAGCGTCCCGGCCAGTTCCCCGGCCAGCCTGCGGATCGTCGGCCGCAGCCCTTCGACCATCCGCGCGGTGAACGCCTTGGACACCAGCCGCCGCAGCCGCGTGTGGGTGGGCGGCTCGACGTCGAGCATCCCGGCCCGGATGAGGTCCCAGAACGGCTTGAGGAACTCCGCCTCCGGCTGCTGCCCGAACTCCTCGTGCCCGGCCACGTGCAGGTAGGAACGGCCGAGCCGCCGGTCGCGCAGCAGCGCGTCGACGTCCGCGTACCGGCTGATCACCCACTGGCCGGTCGGCTCGTGGAAGAACGCCGGCCGTTCCTCCCGCAGCCGCGCGAACACCGGATACGGATCCGCCACGAATCCCGGCGCCCACGGCTCATACCCCAAATCGCTCATCCACCGACAATACGACCAGCACCCCGCCCCAGAGCGAGCCCGAACGAACCACAACGACCGCAGCCGGACGCGCACGAACAGGCCAGTGGGCGGGTGAGAGCGGGCGGGTCAGGGGGCGCGGAGGTGGGTGAGGCTTTCTGGGCTCAGGTGGCGGGCCAGGACGTCGAGGGCGTTCGTCACCTCGGCGAGGTGCTCGCTTCCGCCGAGGGCCGCGACCAGGGCGGCGTCGATGGTGGTCGCGCGCACCTCGGCCACGCGGTCGGACACCTCGTCGGCCTTGCGGGCCAGGGAGCGGCGGCGGTCGTCCGGGTCGGGGGCGGTCACCACCGAGCCGGTCTTCCTGAGCCGCGCGACCGCCGTGGAGACCTGGCTCTGCGGCAGCCCGGTCCGCTCGGCGATCTCCCCGATGGCGCTGTCCGGATGGCCGACGATGTCGCTCAGCACGATCAGGACCGCGCGGGTCCCGCCCGCCGGGCCGCCGCGCGGCGCCGGCATGGCCTCTTCGCCGATCTTCATCAGGGTCCGTCCCAGCAGGAACAGCTCGACTCCGTTCACACCTCCCAACTTACATCTGGACAGATATATCTATTTCGATGTATCTATAGAGATGTGTTCACCGACCGCCGGTGAGCCGACCGATGCGGAGGACGACGGATGGACGCGACCAAGACCGCGATGCTGCGGGTGCCCGGCGCCGAGGTGTACTACGAGGTCCGAGGGGACGGCCCGTTGATGGTCATCGGGCAGAGCGGCGAGGGGGACGCGCGCCGGACCGCCGACCTGGTCGACCGCCTCGCCGAGCACTACACGATGGTCACCTACGACCGCCGCGGCCTCTCCCGGACGCGGGTGGAGGACCCTTCGGTCCCGGTGACGCCCGCCATGCACGCCGAGGACGTCCACCACCTGCTCTCCGCGCTGACCGACGAGCCGGCCCTCATGCTCGGTTGCAGCCTCGGCGCCCTCTACGGTCTGCACCTGGCCGCAGCGCACCCCGGCCAACTCGCCGCACTCATCGCCCACGACCCTGCGACCCCTGGCCTGCTGAAGGACCACGACCGGGCCGACATCGAACGCCGGCTCGGCGAGGTCGAGGCCGCGTACCGGGCGGACGGCTGGCGCGCCGCCGTGCCGCTGGCCGCCGCGCTCACCGGTCTCGACCCGGCCCGGATCGAGACCGAGGCCGGGGTCATCGCCGCTCCGATGACCGAGGAGCGCGCCGCCGACTTCGGCTACTACCTGGCCAACGACATCCCCCAGTGCCGCGTGGACACGCTGGGCGCCGCGGAGGTCCGCGCCGCCGCCGCGCACACCCGGATCATCCCCGCCGCCGGTAAGGACTCCAAGAACGCGTGGAACCACCAGTGCGCCGTGGAACTGGCGGCGCTGCTCGGGCGCCCGGTCGAGGAGTTCCCGGGCGGCCACAACGGCAACACCTCGTTTCCCACCGGCTTCGCCGCACGCGTCCACGAACTGTTCACGCCGACCTCCTGATCCGCGGATCGGCTCCGCCCTTCGGGCGGAGGGCCGCCGCCCTTCGCCGCTGCGAGGGGATGACCGCCACCCATGTTCGACGGCGCCGAACGGTCAGGAAAGGCGAACGTGATTCTGTGGATAACCGGTCAGCGCGCGGCCCAGTGGGCCGGGTCGCCCGCGGTGCTGCGGGCGGCCTGGGCGCGGCGCGCCTCAGACTCGACGATCACCCTGGCCTCGCCGATCTCCCGGTCGGCGGCCGCCACCTTCACCGGTCCCGGCGGCGCGTCCACGTGGACGGTGGCCAGCCCGAAAACGCGCTGCACCGGGTTCATGGTCAGGCGGACGCTCTGCGCGCGCGCGTGCGCGATCACGTCCGTGCGGCGGCACGGCCACCCGTGCCGAGCCACGAACACCACGTCGTCGGCCCCGGCCCCGTCCGCCCGGTCGATCGCGATGGCCTTCGACGAGGCGGGGACGAGCGGCACCGCGTCCACGTGCGTGCCGGGGAAGACCTGCGTGACCAGGTGCATGGCGACGTGCCTCGGCGCGATCGGCAGCAGCGTCGAGGACAGCGCCTCCCGCTCCCCCGCGTAGCCGGCGACGGTCACCTCGACGCGGGCCCACCCGATCTTCCGCCAGATGGCTGGCTCGACGATGCTGACGGCCTGGATGCGGCCCGGCGGGAGCGTCTGCATCCGCGTCTCGAGCAGCCCGTAGCGCAGCCGTATCCCGTCCGGTGACATCGCGACCGTGAAGTTGGCGTACATCACCAGCGGCGCGATGACCGCGCGGATGAGCCCGAGCACGATGGGCAGCGTGACCGCCAGGATGCCGCCCTCGGCGTACACCACGAGGAAGACCAGGGTCGCGAAGAAGAGGATCCCCGTGCCGAGCACGGGCAGGCGGAGGATCAGCGAGGCGAGGAGGTTCCCGAAGGGGACGCGCCACATGTGCCGTTCCGGCGCCTCGGGCGTGGTCCCGGGGAGGCCCGCCGCGCGCGCGAGGAGTTCGGCGCGCAACTGCTGGGCGGAGTGGCGTCCGAGGTAACGCAGAGCGATCTCGCTCTGCTCCCCGCCCGCGAGTTCGACCCGGACCTCCGCCAGGGAGAACACCCGCGTCACCAGCGGACGGACGACGTCGATGGCCTGGATGCGCGAGAGCGGGATGCGGCGCTTGCCCTTGCGGATCAGGCCCGTCTCCACCACGAGGTCATCACCATCGATGCGGAAGCGCAGGCCCAGCCACGTCCACAGGCCGGAAACGGCGGCGATCACCGTCATGGGGAAGGACACGGCGAAGAACCGCGTCAGCACGGCGGGCGTGAGCTCCAGCGTGACGCCGCCGCTCGTCTGGGTCAGCAGCAGCGGGAAGCCGAGCAGGACGAAGTAGACGACGAGGAACACGAACGCGCGCAGCGGTGCCGTCGCCCAGTGCAGCCGGTGCGTGCCCTCGGAGAACCGGACCGGCGGCGGTGGCGGCCGGTAGCCGGGCGGCGGTCCATACGCTTGGGGCGGCCCATAAGGCGGTCCGGGCCGACCGTACGGACCAGGGGGCGGCCCGTACGGAGGACGAGGCGGCCCGTAAGGACCCGGCGGTTGGGGCCCATAGGGACCGGACGGTCCGTACGGGCGGCCATGGCCGCCGGGAGGCGGACCATAGGGGCCGTTCATAGGCCCATGCTCCGTGCCTCGCCCTTCTGGGCGAGCCGATCGCGCAGATGTGCGGCCTCCATGGCGGGCAGGCCGGGAATGGCCGCGTCCGTCGCCGCGGCCGCGGTGTGCATGCGCACCGTGGCGATCCCCATCCAGCGCTCAAGGAGACCCGCGGTCACGTCCACGAACTGCATGCGGCCATAGGGGACGACGATGAGCCGCTTGACGAACACGCCATGGGTCACCACGAGGTCGTCGGAACGCTCGACGTAACCGAAGGACCGGCGGTCGAGCTCCGCCATGACCCACGTGACGATGGTGACCAGCACTACCGCGGCGAGCCACATCACGGCGGCCACCGCGCCTCCGTTGCGCCACACCAGGAACGCGCCCACGGCGCCGATGGGGACCGCCCACAGCACGGCGGTGAGGAACCTGTGCGGTGCGTGCCGCGCGGAGATGGTCGCCCACTGGAGGCCCCCGCCGGGGGCGAACGCCTCGTCGGCCCGGTACGTCGGAGGCACCGCGGCGGGCGGGCCAGGGTGCTGCTGCGGCTGCGGACCGCCACCGGGCGCCACCTGCCCGCCCGCGCCGGGCACGAAGTCGGGCCGGCCAGGCGGCGGGCCCGCCGGGTCCTGCGGATGGCCGCCCTGTCCCGGCCCGGACGGCGCGGGAGGGTGCGCCGCGTCCTGGTATCCAGGCTGCGCGGCGGGCTCGTACGGCGGTTCGCCGTGGCTCGGGTTCATTGCCCCCTAGTCAACCGGATAACGGCCGCCGCTCGCCATGGGACCATGAAGCGGTGATCGGAGCGGCGGAGACGCGACCATGACCACCGAGCGGATCGTCGGGATCGGTGCGGGCGCCAAGGAGCTCGCCACCGAGGACATGACGTTGAACATCGGCCCCCAGCACCCGTCCACGCACGGGGTGCTGCGGCTGCGGCTGACCCTGGACGGGGAGCGCATCTCGGGGGCCGAGCCCATCATCGGCTACATGCACCGGGGCGCCGAGAAGCTCTTCGAGGTGCGGGACTTCCGGCAGATCATCGTGCTGGCCAACCGGCACGACTGGCTCTCGGCGTTCTCCAACGAGCTCGGCGTGGTGCTCGCCGTCGAGCGGATGCTCGGCATGGAGGTGCCGGTCCGCGCGGTGTGGACGAGGACGCTGCTGGCCGAGCTCAACCGCGTCCTCAACCACCTCATGTTCCTCGGCTCCTACCCGCTGGAGGTAGGCGCGATCACGCCGATCTTCTACGCGTTCCGTGAGCGCGAGACGTTGCAGCGGGTGATGGAGGAGGTGTCCGGCGGCCGCATGCACTACATGTTCAACCGCGTCGGGGGCCTGAAAGAGGAACTCCCCGCCGGCTGGACGGCGCGCGCGCGGACCTCCGTCTCCGAGGTGCGCTCAAGGATGGGCGACATCGCCGACCTCATCATGGGCAACGAGATCTTCCGCGCGCGCACGCGCGGCGTCGGGGTGCTCACCCAGGAACAGATTCTTCAGTACGGCGTGTCGGGCCCCATCGCGCGGGCGTCCGGTCTCGATTTCGACCTGCGCCGAGACGAGCCGTACCTCGCCTATGGGGAACTCGACGTGCCGGTGGTCACCCGGCAGGAGGGCGACTGCCTCGCCCGCTTCGAGTGCCTGCTGGACCAGGTGTACGCGTCACTGGACCTCGCCGACGCGTGCCTCGACCGGCTCGGCGAACTGCCGCCGGGGCCCGTCAACCAGCGGCTTCCCAAGGTCCTCAAGGTCCCCGAGGGGCACACCTACGCCTGGACCGAGAACCCGCTCGGCATCAACGGCTACTACCTGGTGTCGCGCGGCGAGAAGACGCCGTGGCGGATGAAGCTGCGGTCCGCGTCGTTCAACAACATCCAGGTGCTGGCCGAACTGCTGCCCGGCAACCTGGTCGCCGACATGATCGCGATCCTCGGCTCGATGTTCTTCGTCGTCGGCGACATCGACAAGTAACGATCGACAAGTAGCGGCACCGTGTCGGGGACGGCCGCAGGAGCTCACGCCCTGGAGGCGTTCCTGTCGCGCTCCTCCTCGTCGGGGTCCTTGGGCACACGGCACGCGTACTCCAGGAAGAACGCCGCGCCCACCAGCACCACGGCCGCCAGGAACGTGCCCACGCTGACGAAGAAGTCATGGCGCGGGGTCGACTTGTCCAGCGAGTCCGCCAGGCTGGCGGCGAAGCCGCCGAAGACGCCGGCGATGAGCGCGGCAGTGTGCGCGCTGGCCTTCCCCAGGGCCGCCATGCGCGCGACCACAAGGGGCTCCACCGGCTTGGTGTTCGGCTTGCGGCGGATCCGGCGCAGCAGGTTGTAGCCGGTGAAGGCCTCGCCGAGCGCCAGCAGCAGCAGTGTGGGCACCGCCGTCCACGGCAGGGGCGGCAGCGACACGTACGCGGAACGCAGCACCGCCCAAGTGATCACCGCGACGACGATCACCAGGGCGACGAGGAACAGCGGGCGGGAGGGTCTCATGCAGGCTGCTGCAGGGTCAGGTCGTCCCGGCGGCGAACGGCCGAAGGGCCCCCTTCCGCCTGCTTGGCCTCGGCCAGGTCGCCGACGCGGCCGTGCCCCGGCAGGAGCACGTCCGGCTCGATGTCGGCCCACGGCACGAGCACGAACGCCCGCTCGTGCGCGCGCGGGTGCGGGAGGGTGAGGTCGGGGCGGTCGGACGAGATGTCACCGAACACCACGATGTCGATGTCCAGCGTGCGCGGCCCCCAGCGGACCTCGCGGACGCGGCGCAGGGAGTTCTCGATGTTGAGGACGCGTTCGAGAAGATTCTCCGGCGCGAGCCTGGTGTCGGCCACCACGACGATGTTCAGGTAGTCGCCCTGTTCCGGGAGCGTCTCCCCGGGCGGTGCGAACGGGGCCGTCTCGTAGACCGGGGAGCAGGCCACGAACTCCAGGCCGGGGGCGTCGAACAGCGCGTCGACCGCCTCCTGGAGGTTGTCCAGGCGATCACCGAGGTTGCTGCCGAGCGAGAACACGACGCGGTGCGCGACCAGCATGTGGCCGCCGGTCGCGGTGCGATCGGGCATGCGGTCTGACGCTGTCATGGGCGACTCCTCCTGATCTTCACGGCGACGTCCGTGAAGGGATGCGGCACCGGGGCGCTCGGCTTGTGGACGGTGACCTCGACCTCCACCACCGCCGGGTCCTCCAGACATATCTTCGCGAGCCGGTCGGCCAGCGTTTCGATCAGGTCGACGGGCTCGCCCTCGACGGCCGCGACCAGCCGGCCGGCCAGCGTGCCGTAGTCGACGGTACGCGACAGGTCGTCGGTCTCCGCCGCGGGGCGGGTGTCGAGGCCGAGCGACGCGTCGACGACGAACTCCTGCCCGAGTTCGCGTTCCGCCGGCAGCACGCCGTGCCGCCCCCGGGCCCGCAGGCCGCGCAGTTCTATGCGGTCCAGTTCCATGCGGTCCAGGCTCATTCTTCCTCTGCATCCGCGGGAGTGAGGACGGGCGAGCCGTGGTGCAGCAGCAGCCGCCACTGCCCGTCGACGCGTACGAACAGTTTCGTGGCCACGATGCTCCCTCCCGCGAGGAAACCGGCCTCGGTGTCCTCGTCAGCGGTGAGGACGTTCTCCTTGCACGTGACCACGGCGTGGTCGCCGTAGACGTCCGTCTCGACGTCGGTCAGCACGAACTGGATGTAGGTGGTGTTGGCCATGATGAGCGCCCACGAGCGGAGAACCTCCTCGCGCCCGCGCAACATCGTCCAGCCCGGGTGGACGCAGGAGACGCCCGCCGCGTAGGGGCCCTCCGCCCACACGTCGGACATGCGGTCGAAGTCCCCCGCTTCGAAGGCGGCGTAGAACTCGGCGTGGACCTCTTCCAGGTCGGCGCGGTTCACTGCACGGCTCATCGCTGGTCGCCTCCGGGGTGCATGGGACGGGCGGCCTCGATCGCGGCCGCCACGCGTACGGCGTCCACGTTCGGACGTACCCGGTGCACGCGGACGCACCACGCACCGGCGGTCGCGGCGAGGGCGGTGACGGCGACGGTGGCGTCGTCGCACTCGGCGAACGGGCGGCGCGTCCCGTCCGGCTCGGCCAGCAGGGTCGTGAAGAAGCTCTTGCGGGAAGCGCCCACGAGAAGGGGGTAGCCCGTACCGACGAACTCGTCCAGGTGGGCCAGCAAGGCCCAGTTGTGCCCGGCAGTGGGGCTTTTGGCGAACCCCAGCCCGGGGTCGAGGACGACCATCGACGGGTCGACGCCCTCCCGCAGGACCGCGTCGACGCGGTGCAGCAGTTCCTCGCGCACTTCGCGGACCACGTCCGCGTAGACGGACCGGGTCTGCATGTCGTGGCTGTGGCCGCGCCAATGCATCACCACGTAGGGCACGTTGGCGGCGGCCACCACACGGGGCATGTCCGGATCGGCCAGGCCGCCGCTCACGTCGTTCACGAGACGGGCGCCCACGGAGACGGCGGCCTCCGCCACCTCCGCGCGCATGGTGTCGACACTGACCGGAACGTTCTCTTCCGTGAGCGCCTTGATGACGGGCACCACGCGGCGGAGTTCCTCGTCCAGCGACACTCGCTGCGCCCCCGGGCGCGTGGACTCCCCGCCCACGTCGACGATGTCGGCGCCCTCGGCGACGAGGTCCAGGCCGTGCCTGACGGCCTTCTCCGGATCGAACCAACTCCCCCCGTCGGAGAACGAGTCCGGGGTGACGTTGACCACGCCCATGACGAGGCATCGCCCCGGCTGGGGCAGCCCCGGAACGGCGGCACTGGTCATACAACAACCCTATGCCTTGCCTGCACCCCTTCAGATCGTCGCCCTAGGCCGCTCTAGCCCCGTCCTAGGCGCGCTCTAGGCGACGCGGGCGCGCCCGCGGCCTGCCTGGCCGACGGCCGTGGCCTGCTCGGCCGGCGGCCGTCGTCCCGCAACGGCGCTCGCGCCCCGGCCGTCCGTCGCCGCTCACCCATCACACGCTGAACGGGCCTCAGCGCGACGCTGAGGCCCGTTCGGACGTTCTGGGGATTCGAGATGCGGACGAGGGTCAGGGGCGGCCCAGGATCAGGCTCATCGCCTCGCTGCGGGTCTCCGCATGATCGCGGAAGTCACCGCGCACCGCCGAGGTCACCGTCTTGGCGCCCGGCTTGCGCACCCCTCGCATGGTCATGCACAGATGCTCGGCCTCGATCACGACGATCGCCCCGCGCGGCTCCAGCACCCGCATCAACGCGTCCGCCACCTGGCTCGTCAGCCGCTCCTGCACCTGCGGGCGACGCGCGTACACGTCGACCAGCCGGGCCAGCTTCGACAGGCCGGTGATCTGCCCCTTCTTGTTGGGCGTGTACCCGACGTGCGCCACCCCGTGGAACGGCACCAAGTGGTGCTCGCAGACGCTGTACACCTCGATGTCCTTCACCAGGACCATTTCCTCATGGTCGGCGTCGAACACCGTCGTCAGCGCGTCCTCGGGCCGCTGGCGCAGCCCGGCGAACTGCTCGGCGTACGCGCGCGCGACGCGCGCCGGCGTGTCGCGGAGCCCGTCGCGATCGGGGTCCTCCCCGATCGCGAACAGGATCTCGCGCACCGCCTTCTCGATCCGCGCGTGGTCGAACCCCGGAGGGTCCTCCCGCACGGGCTCTTCGTCGTAGGGGATGGCCAAGGCGGTCAGCTTTCGCCCGGGGCCGGGTCGGCGGACTCGGAGGTGACGCCGCCGCCCTGGCCGTTGTTCTTGGTCAGGTCGGTCACGTCCTGCGGGCCCAGCAGAGCCAGTTCCTTGGGCGTGAGCACCGGCGGGCGGTCCGACGGGAGGCGCTTGCCGTAGCCGGTGTAGGAGTTCTGGTGCGGCCGCTTCTGGATCGGAGCGAAGATCTGCAGCACCTGCTCCTTGGAGAGGGTCTCCTTCTCCATGAGGTTGACCACCAGGTCGTCCAGGACGTCCCGGTACTCCATGAGGATCTCCCACGCGGTGTCGTGGGCGGCCTCGATGTAGCGGCGCACCTCGTCGTCGATCGCGGACGCGATGTCCTCGGAGTAGTCCCGCTCGTGGCCCATGTCGCGGCCGAGGAAGACCTCGCCCTGCCCGGTGCCGAACTTGCGGGCGCCGAGGCGCTCGCTCATGCCGTACTCGGTCACCATGTTGCGGGCGATGGAGCTGGCCTTCTCGATGTCGTTGGCCGCGCCCGTGGTGGGCTCGTGGAAGACCAGTTCCTCCGCGGTACGCCCGCCCAGCAGCATGGCCAGCTGGTCGGTCATCTCCGAGCGCGTGGTGAGGAACTTGTCCTCCATCGGCAGGGTCATGGTGTACCCCAGCGCGCGCCCGCGCGGGAGGATCGTCACCTTGTGCACGGGGTCGGAGTTCGGCAGCGCGTGCGCCACCAGCGCGTGCCCGCCCTCATGGTAGGCGATGATCTTCTTTTCCTTCTCCGACATCACCCGGGTCTTGCGCTCCGGCCCGGCCATGACGCGGTCGATGGACTCCTCGAGGGTGTCCATGTCGATCAGCTTGCGGTCGAAGCGCGCGGTCAGCAGCGCCGCCTCGTTGATCACGTTCGCGAGGTCCGCGCCGGTGAAGCCCGGGGTGCGGCGCGCGATGACGTCCAGGTCGACGTCCGGGGCGAACGGCTTGCCGCGGCCGTGCACCCGGAGGATGCCCTTGCGGCCCTCCAGGTCGGGACGGTCCACGGTGACCTGCCGGTCGAACCGGCCGGGACGCAGCAGCGCCGGGTCCAGGATGTCGGGGCGGTTGGTCGCCGCGATCAGGATCACGCCGCCCTTGACGTCGAAGCCGTCCATCTCGACGAGCAGCTGGTTCAGCGTCTGCTCGCGCTCGTCGTGGCCGCCGCCGAGGCCCGCGCCGCGGTGCCGGCCGACGGCGTCGATCTCGTCGATGAAGATGATCGAGGGGGCGTTGGTCTTGGCCTGCTCGAACAGGTCGCGCACCCGGGAGGCGCCGACGCCGACGAACATCTCGACGAAGTCGGAACCGGAGATCGAGTAGAACGGCACCCCCGCCTCGCCGGCCACCGCGCGCGCGAGGAGCGTCTTACCGGTGCCGGGCGGGCCGTACAGCAGCACGCCCTTGGGGATCTTCGCGCCGATCGACTGGAACTTCGCCGGGTTCTGCAGGAAGTCCTTGATCTCTTCCAGCTCCTCCAGGGCCTCGTCGGCCCCGGCCACGTCGGCGAAGGTGGTCTTCGGGGTGTCCTTGGTGATGAGCTTGGCCTTGGACTTGCCGAAGTTCATCACCCGCGAGCCGCCGCCCTGCATCTGGTTCATGATGAACAGGAAGATCAGCACGATGACCACGATGGGCAACAGGCTGAACAGCAGGTTCAGGAAGAAGCTCTGCTTGGGGACATCAACGTTGTAGCCGCCGGGCAGCTTGCCCGCGTCGGCCTGCTTCTGCAACTGGTTCTGCAACTGCAGGCCCTGGCCGTCGACCCAGGAGGCCTGCTGCTGCTTGCCGTTCTTGAGCGTGACCTCGATCCGCTGGTCCTTGTCCACGATCTTCGCGGACTTCACCTGTCCGGCGTCGATCTCCTGGACCACCTTGGAGGTGTCGGTCTTCTCGAACGAACGGCCGGGGTTGACGCCCCACATCACCAGGGCGACCAAAAGGCCGAACAGCAGGATCCACAGCAGCGGCCCGCGAAAATAGCGCTTCACGTCCATTTATCCGGTTACCCCTACGGGGCCCGTCCCTCCTGACCAACGTCTGTGTGCGATCCTCGCCCGTCCCGGGGGGCGGACGCCACTGCGACCAGCAAGGCCCGTCGCCCGGGGCTCCGGACCCACCGAGGCGGTCTCCCTCACATGGCTCCCTGACCCGAGGGCCCGGGATAGTGACGGTACACCGCAGGGCACAGGAGACGCAGCCAGCGCCGATCTCCTGATCCTCTTCATATACCCGTCAACGACCTTTGCAACGATCCGTCACGGCCCCTTGTTCCCTGGGGGCTCCCAGGGAACGCCGGTAGACCGCGCACGGACGGGTTCAGGAGCCCTCCCCGCCGTACACATGGGGCGCCAAAGTCCCCACGAACGGAAGGTTCCGGTACTTCTCGGCGTAGTCGAGCCCGTACCCGATGACGAACTCGTTGGGGATGTCGAACCCGATGTACCTGACGTCGAGGTCGGTCTTCACCGCCTCGGGCTTGCGCAGCAGCGCGCAGATCTCCAGGGACGCCGGACCGCGCGAGCGCAGGTTGCTGACGAGCCACGACAGCGTCAGGCCCGAGTCGACGATGTCCTCCACGATGAGCACGTGGCGGTCGAGGATGTCGGTGTCCAGGTCCTTGAGGATGCGGACCACGCCCGACGACTTGGTGCCCGACCCGTAGGACGAGACGGCCATCCAGTCCATCGAGGCCGGCGTGTGCACCGCGCGCGCCAGGTCCGCCATGATCATGACGGCGCCCTTCAGGACGCCGACGAGGAGCAGGTCCCTGCCCTCGTAGTCGGCGTCGATCTGCGCGGCGAGCTCGCGCACCTTCGCCTGCAGGTCGGCCTCGGGGATCAGCACCTTCGCCAGGTCGTTGCCCAGGTCCTTCTCGTCCACAACCCCACCCTCATCGTTGTGACTCTTCGCCCGCCGCACGGAGCGGACGCCTTGCGCGACGGGCACGCCGTGTGACGAGACGCACACGGCATGGTGTCAAACCGGGCCGAACAGCAGCCTCCCATACCGCCGGAACGCTCGAAGGCCCCCGGGCAGGTCGACGTGCCGCTGGCCGTGCCAGGCCGTGACCAGCCGATCCACTGCATCGACATGGACGGCCGCGAGCGTACCCGGTGGGCTGCCCGCTTTCACCGCGGCCATCCGCAAGACGCGGGTACGGACGGCTCTGGGCAGTTCTTCGAGGCCGCCCACACGGATCGCGACGGTGTGGCCTTCGTCATCGACGGTGCGGCCTTCGTCATCGCGGTCGGATGCGTCATCGCGGTCGGATGCGCCTGCCCCGTCGCGGGCGGACGCGTCGTCGAGGAGTTCGTCGTAAGCGCGCGCGGCGAGACCGTCCAGGGCGTCGGCGTCGTCGCGCAGCATCCGGGCCGTTCGCGCCAGCGCCTCGGCCACGCCCGGCCCGATCGTCTCCTCCAGCACCGGCAGGGCCTGGTGCCGTAGGCGCACGCGCGTGTAGGCGGGGTCGTCGTTGTGGGGGTCGTCCCAGGGCTCCAAGCCCATCGCCAGGCAGGCCCTGCGCATGGTCGCCCGGTCGAGTTCCAGCAGCGGCCGGAGATACAGAACATGGCCCTGCGCGGTCGGGCGCTTGAGGGCTGGGGGCATCCCCGCTAGTGAGCGCGCTCCGGAGCCGCGTGCCAGCCCCAGCAGCACGGTCTCCGCTTGGTCGTCGCGGGTATGGCCCAGAAGGACCGCTGCCGCTCCGAGCCGATCCGCGGCGCGGTCCAAGGCCGCGTAGCGGGCGTTGCGGGCGGCGTTCTCCATGCCGCCCTCGCCGTCCACGGTGACCGCCACCGACCCGGCAGGGTCCAGCCCAAGGTCGGCGAGCGTCTGGACGACCGCGTCCGCGCGCGCGCCCGATCCGTCCTGTAGGCCATGGTCGATCGTGATGCCGCCTGCCTGGAGCCCCGCCCTGGGCGCCTCGAAGGCGAGGGCTCCCGCGAGCGCCAGTGAATCGGCACCGCCACTACATGCCACGAGCGTCATCGCACCAGCGGGCAGGTCGGCAAGGACGTGCCGCACCGCCCGCCGCACAGCCGCCACCGCCGGATCAGGCCCCATGGGAAACGTCTACCACCGGACGGCGCGGCATGGCGGAAGCGGTCTCCGCCCTCCCCGCCCGCTGGGCAGGCGGCTTGCGTGTCCTGTTATCGCGTCACGCCTCGCTGGCCTCGGGCGGGGCCACGTCGATGGCACGCGGGCCGATGACCCGGTTCATCCACTCGGCCGGTTCCTTGATCTCGTCGTGCGTGGGCAGGCTCTCCGGGGACTGCCAGACCTGGTTGAACCCGGCCATGCCCGCCTCCGCGACGACCCGCCGGACGAACCGCGAACCCTCCGCGTACTGCTTCATCTTCAGGTCGATGCCGAGCAGGCGGCGGATCGTCTTGTCCAGCTTGGAGCCGCCGTCGCGGCGCCCCTGGAACCGGGAGCGGATCTGCTCGACCGAGGGCACGACCTCGGGACCGACCGCGTCCATGACGTAGTCGCCGTGCCCCTCGACCAGGGTCATCACCGCGGTGAGCCGGTCCAGGATCTTGCGCTGCTCGGGAGTCTGGATCGCGTCGATGAGGTTCGCGTCCCCGCCGCGCATCGCGTCGGCGACGGCCTCGGCGGCGTCCCGGATGCGGTCCAGCATCACGCCCGGGTCCAGGTCGGACGCCAGCAGGAACTGGGTCATCTGGTCCTGCACGTACTCGCGCAGCCACGGAACGCCGGTGAACTGGGCGCGGTGCGTCTCCTCGTGCAGGCACACCCACAGCCGGAAGTCGCGCGTGTGGACGCCGAGCTCCTGCTCCACATGGACGATGTTGGGCGCCACCAGGGTGAGGCGTCCGGTCGGCGCCTGCCCGGACGGGTCCGGCGGCAGGAACAGCTCGTACTGGCCCAGCACGCGGCTGGCCATGTAGGCGAGGATCGCGCCCACCTGCATTCCGGTCACTCGCGAACCGACCGCCTGCACGACCACATTGCCGGCGCCGCCCAGCGGGCCGGGGCCTCGGCGCTCGGTCATCTGCTCCATGAGCGGTTCCAGCACCACCCGGAAGCCGTCCACGTTGGCGCGAATCCATCCGGGCCTGTCCACGACCGTCGCCGGTGCGGGATCGAGCTCGGAGGCCATGCCCGTGAAGTCCCGCACGTGCCCGTGCGCGTCCCTTGACAGCTCGCGCAGCTCCGCCACGACCGCGCGGGCCTCCTCGTGGCTGACCTGCGGTCCTGGACGCACCAGACGGGTTCCCGCCTGCACCGCGACGTTCCAGTCGATCATTGAGGCGCTCATGTGCTCCACCGTACTTTTCGGACACGGCGCCGGGGCGCCCCTGCACGATCGTTCAACGAACAACCGTTCTGGTTATCTCCCGTACGGCCCCGCCCACACTCCGGCGGGCGCCCGCAGGTGCGGACGATCAGCGGCCGCGGGCGGCCGCGCCTCAGCAGCCGCAGGTGGCGACGGCGGCCGCGAGCTGGTCGAGCTTGCCCGGATCCACCGGCCCCTTCCCGTCGCCCGCCATGAACGCGAACGTCAGCAGCCGGCCGTCGGCGTCGTAGGTGAGGCCGGCCAGGGTGCTGACCCCGGCCAGCGTGCCCGTCTTCGCGCGCACGACGCCCGCGGCGGCCTGGCTGGTGGCGAGCGTGTAGCGCGGCGGTCTCAAGGTGCCCGAGAACCCCGCTATGGGCAGGCCGGTGATGACCGAACGCAGCTGCGGGTGCGCGGGGTTCGCCGCGAGGGCGACGATGCGGGCGAGCGCGAGCGGCGTGATGCGGTTGCGCGGCGACAGGCCGCTGCCGTCGTTGACCGACACGCCCTGCGTGACGCCGAGCCTTGCGAGCGTCTGCCGCACCGCCTGCGCCCCGTCCACGAACGTGGCCGGACGCCCGAGCTTCATGGCCACCTGCCGGGCCACCGCCTCGGCCACGTCGTTGTCGCTCTCGGTCAGCAGATGCTCGATCAGCGCGGAGAGCGGCGGGGACTGGACCGCGCCCAGGCGCTGCGCCCCCTTCTGCGCGACGGTCCTACGCCCCGCCTTGGCCGCCACCCCGTTTCTGGTCAGGAGGCTCGCGAAGATGCTCGCGGCCGCTGCCGGCGGGTCCGACACCCGCGCGCGCTTGGTCGGGTCCGCCGGGGAGACGCGTCCCTCGTCCACGGTCAGGGCGGTGACCGGCGCCAACTCGCCTTCCGGCAGATAGTTCGGCTTCCACCCGGCCGCTGTACGCGGCCCCTGGTACGCCGAGGCGTCGTAGTCCACGCGCACCCGCGTCACACCCGACGCCTTGAGCGCGGTGGCGGTCTGCTTCGCGAGGTCCAGCAGCGATGCGTAAGGCGGGTGGCCCTCGTCCGCGCGCGAGGGAAGGGCCGTCAAGGTAGGATCCCCGCCTCCGACGAGGACGATCCCGCCGCCGGTACCGCGCACGACCTGGGTGGTGATCCGGTGCGAAGGACCGACGGTGGCCAGTGCGGCGACGGTCGTCGCCAGCTTGGTCGTGGAGGCGGGGGTGGCGGGCTGGTCCCCGCGCTGCGCGAACAGCGTACGGCCGGTCTCCGCGTCCACGACCACGGCGTTGATCTTCGCCTTCGGGCCGCCGATGAGCGCCGCCAGCCGGCCCGACAGGGCCTGGGGGTTCGGCGCGCGCCCCCCGGCGGGATCGGCGGCGGGGATCCGGGCCGACGACCGCACCAGATCGCGCGCCGCGACGCCCGGCGGCTGCGGGGACAGGTGCCGGTCGGGTGTGAGTTTCACCACTGCCAGCCCCGCGCCGACGACGAAAACGTTAAGGAGGGACAGCGACAGTACGGCGAGGGCACGACCGCGTGCAGGCACGTGACCGCCCCTCTCCCACTCAGCACTCACCAACGTGCGACATCCTTATATAAGGGAACTCACCCCTGTGGGGGTCGGCCTCGCCCGCACAGACCCCCGAAAGACTATTCACTGCGACCGCGCAGGGAGCGGAGGACATCTTGGATTTCGACGTCACCATTGAGATCCCCAAGGGCCAGCGGAACAAGTACGAGGTGGACCACGAGACCGGCCGCATCCGGCTCGACCGCATGCTGTTCACCTCGACGCAGTACCCGGCCGACTACGGGTTCATCGAGAACACGCTGGGCGAGGACGGCGACCCTCTGGACGCGCTGGTGCTGCTCCAGGAGCCGACGTTCCCCGGGTGCCTCATCCGCTGCCGCGCGGTGGGGATGTTCCGGATGACGGACGAGGCCGGTGGTGACGACAAGGTCCTGTGCGTGCCCGCGACGGACCCGCGCATGGAGCACCTGCGCGACATCCACCACGTCCCCGAGTTCGACCGGCTGGAGATCCAGCACTTCTTCGAGGTCTACAAGGACCTGGAGCCCGGCAAGTCCGTCGAGGGCGCCAGCTGGGCGGGACGCGTCGAGGCCGAGGCCGAGATCGAGCGGTCCCGCAAGCGCGAGGCCGAAAAGGGCGGTCACTGAGCAGCGTCCGGGCACTCCCGGTCCCCCACAAGGACCGGATCCGGAAGCCGCGCGACGGCGTAGATCCGCTCCCCGCCGTACGCGCCCCAGGATTCGCGTAGAGCCCTTCCGTACGGGTGACCGTATGGAAGGGCTCTCGCTTCCGCGCAGAGAGCGTTCGCCCCTGCGCGGGCCATGTGCGGTCACCTGCCCGTGCCATGCGGCGCCATGCTCAGCCCGCAGGACGGGTGGCTCCGATCAGATCGCTCCGGTGGATGCTGGAGATGCGCACGCGCGCGCCCGTGTAGGGCGCCTCCACCATCCGGCCACCGCCGATGTAGACGCCCACGTGGTGGATGGTGTCGGGGTTCGAGGTGTCGGTGGCGAAGAACACCAGATCCCCGGGGCGGAGCCTGCGGACGGGGATGTGCGGGCCCGACGTCCACTGAGTGCCCGTCCAGTGGTCGAGCCGGATGCCCGCCTTGCTCCACGCGTACATGGCCAGGCCCGAGCAGTCGAAGCCGAGAGTGCCCGCCCCCCGGTCGACTCCTAGGCTGGGGCCGTCGTACGTCCCTCCGCCCCAGGAGTACGGGGTGCCGAGCCATTCGAGCGCCGCTCGCGCCACGGTCGCACCGCGCCGGACGACGTTCGCCGTTTCCAGGCCGGCCCGCGCCTTGCGATCCGCGCGTGCTTCGAGCGCCCGTTCCCGCTCGCGCGCGAGTCGCTCCGCGCGCGCTTGGGCCGCGCCGAGCCGCTTCTCCAGCGCGCGCTTGCGGTCGGCGATCCGCCGGATGGACGCCTGTTGCGCCGCGACCGCCGCCTGAGCCTGCGCCTTCGCTACTTCCGCGCTCTTGGTCGCGGCCATCTGCCCTTGGAGCGCGGCCTGCGCCTGCCGCCGGAACACGTCCGCGACGGTCTTGGACGCCTCGACCCGGCGGACCATCGCGGTCCGCTGCTCGGCCAGGACGTCCACCATCCCCGCCCGGTCCATGAAGCCCTGCGGGCCGCCCCTGCCGGAGATCGCGGAGGAGACCCGGTCGTAGCCGGTGTTGTCCTGGTACACGCGGGCGGCGAACGACGCCAGCTGGTCCTGGGCCTCGCCCACCCTGCGGGCCGCCTCGGTCAGCCGCTGCTGCGTGTCACGGTAGGCCTGCTGGGACCGTTCCAGCTTGACCCGCTCCCCGTTGTAGCGTTCCACCGCCGCCTCGGCCGCGGCGTTCAGCCTGTCCAGCTCCCCGTCCGCCTGCGCGAGCTCGGCTTTCGTCCGGCCGATGGCCGCGGCGCGGTCCTTCACCAGCTGCCGGCTCTTCTCGACGTCGTGCGCGCTCGGAACCGGCTTGCCCGCGGCGCGCGGCGCGGTACGGGCCGACACCGGCGGGGTCAGCCAGCTCATGCCGACCGCCATCCCGGCGGAGAACACCATCAAGCGAAGGGTCGCGTTCCTGGCGGAGGACACCGTTCCGCGACGGCGAGGCTCTACTGCGCTCGGTCCCATGAACACGTCCTCCCCCTGGCGCGTTTTACTTAGCGCAAATGATCACCTACGAAGCGTAGTTGAGACGGGCAACAATCGGAACGTCCGTCACGCGGGCGTCGTGCTTCCGTTCGAGGCGGACGGTGCGCCGGACGCCGACGAAGAGGCGGGCGGGTCCGACGGCGGAGGCGGATCCGGTTCCCCGCCCGAAGGCGGGGCTTCCCCGCCCGAGGGTGGCGGATCGGACGACGGCGGCGGGTCCGACTCCGGCGGCGCCGACGAGGGCGGCGGGCTCGGGTCGGACGACGTCGGCGGATCACCCGGCCGGTCCGTCTCCGGCGGAGTGGACGGGGCGCCCGTACCGGGGCCCGTCGGAGGCGGGGTGGGATTCGAGCCACCGCCAGGCGTACTTGGAGTATCGGCACGCCAGGTGACGCACACCTCGGTTCCGCCCGGCTGGAACGAAATGCCGCCCTCTCCCCGCGCACGCGAGCGGCGGGACACATGCACGGAGACGGAGACGGTCTGGCCGGCCTCCAGTCTCCCGGAGGACCTGCTCAGTCGGAGCGCACCCCAGGTCTTGGCGCTCCACGCCACGGGTCCTCCTGTGGCCTGCAGCTCCACTGAGCCGTCCGAGCCTCCAGCAAGGTCCAGGTACAGCGGGGACACCACGAGGACGCTCGGCGGTTTCGCCGGTGAAGGCAGAGGGCCTCCCTGCGCCGGCGCGGGGGGCGACGGGTACAGGGCGGTGGGCGGCGCGGAGGAACCTAACGAGCCCAATGGAAAGGTGGCCGAAACCGGCGCGGCGTCGACGACACCATCGCGGCCTGCGCCCGGACGGCCGTCAGCCATCGGACTGTGGGAAAGACCTGGAACCGCACTGGGCCGGGGTCCAGTCAGAGCGCCCGCCCGCCCGGTGTCCTCCGCCTGGCCGAACAACCCGCGCACGGCGGCGATCCCACCGCTGAACAGGACCGCCACCATCACGAGTACGGCGAAGGCCCGGGCGGCCTGCGCGGCCAGCCCGTCCGGCGGTAACGCACTGCGCTCACCCTTCGGCCGCCTTCGCAGGAAGAGCCGCCTTCTGGGACGAGGCACCCGGCCCTGGCCGGCGGCCTGCCCCGACTGCACAGGAAACCCGGCCGAAGTGAACTCGGTGACGCGGGTGGCCACGAACAACCGGTAGCCGACGAGTTCGGAATCCATGAAGCAGCTCATCACCCGGAGCCGCAGATCCTCGGGCGGGTCCGCGTCCGGGAGCAGCCCGTACACCTTGGCCGCCGATACGCTGCGCGGCCGGAACGGGCCGCAGGCTGAGCATTCCTGGGCGTGCGCCAAGAGCCGCTCGCTCAGTTCCCCGGTGAGGTCACCGTGCCGCTGCCGCAGCAGCCGAGCACGTTCCGCGCAACCGTACGGACCCTGCTTCACCAGGATCTCCGCCGTCAACGCCGCTTCGAGTTCGGCGTGCGCGCGCTCCAGGACCGCCTCGGCCTCCTTGCTCGGGACATCGAGAATGGCCGCCAGATCCGGAATGGACATCTGGTGCCGGACCCGTAGCTCAAGGACTTCCCTGGAAACGGCCCGAAGCGACGCCACGGCCTCCCAGGCGGTGATCCGCTGATCGACGTCCTCCTGGTCGTGGCTGGCGACCGGCAGGTCGGGCGGATGCTGCCGCACCGGCGACCGCCGGGCGCACTCCAGCCGCGCGATGGCGTACAGCCACGGCCCGAACCGGTCCGGATCGCGCAGCTTGCCGATGTGCGCCTCGGCGACGACGAACGCGTCCCGCAGCGCGACCTGCGCGGCGTCCCGCTCCCGCAACTGGAACCAGCAGTAGGCGTAGAGCCGATCGGCGTAGGCCGCGTACATGGCGGCCGGGGCGCCGACGTCGCGCCCGCGCAGCGCCTCGACCAGGAGATGGTCGTTCATACCAGAAAAGGTAAAGCCTCCCGTAGGGCTTTACTGGCAATTTCAAGAGATCGAACTCGGTGACACCGCTCAATTCTTCCGCATTTTTAGATGCTTTTCCCGAGTGTTGCATTTGGCCGTTTTAGCGGGGATTCGTCCGGTCTCCCACCTCCCGCCCGACCGGCGGCCGGGGGCGCGCCCGCTACCGGGCCCGCGTATTTGACACTGTCATCGTGACAGTGTCATCATCGAGCCATGGACGTCACCTGGACCATCGGAGAGCTGGCCGAGCGCGCCGTCGCGGTGCTCGCCGCCGGCGAATCCGCGCAGGTCAACGGCCGGGTGCGCGACCTGCCCAACGAGCGGCTGATCCGCTGGTACACCACCATCGGGCTGGTCGACCCGCCCGCCGGCCGGCGCGGTCGCACCGCGCTCTACGGCCCGCGGCACCTTCTCCAACTGGTCGCGGTCAAGCGGCGCCAGGCGGCGGGCCGCTCGATCGCCGAGATCCAACTCGAACTCGCCGCGGCGACCGACGCCACTCTCGAACGCATCGCCGCCCTCCCGCCCGGCGCCATGGATTCCGCAGCGGAAATGCCGTCCCCGGCCGCCGGAGCGACCGCGGTCGGTTCGGCACCCGACACGGAAGCGGATGACGCAGAAGCAGCAGCTACAGAAGCAGCTGACGTAGAAGCAGCCGACACGGAGACGGCCGGTTCTGTGCGGCAGCCGACCCGGCCGCGCCCCGAAGCCGCCCCGACCAACGACACCGCGACCCCGCGCGCAGCGTCCGCGGAAACCGCACCGCCCGCCGACGGCGCACAGCAGGCCGACAGCGGTCGGCAAACGGACGACGCACGGCAATCGGCCAGCGCACAGCAATCGCATGACGCGCAGCAGGCCGACGGGGAAGCGCGGGCCAGAGGGCGCTTCTGGAGCGCTCGCCCCGACATGTCGTTCGGCCGAGCCACTGTGGCGGCGGACTATGCCCGTCCGGTCCTACCCGTCGTGCAAGGCGTCCGCCTCGCCCCCGACCTCACCCTCCTGCTGGAGGCCGGCTCGCTCAGCGCCGACGACCTCCGCGCCATCGAGACCGCAGCGCGGCCGCTGCTCGACGAGCTGGCCGCGCGGGGGCTCATCGCCTCCCCCGCAGACTCCGCTCGCCCGCCCGCCGATCCTCCCCGGAGGCCGCAATGACCGTTCGCATACTCCCCCTGCCCGAGACCGACGCGCCCGCGGAACCCGGCGGCGGGCTCGGCGCCCTGGCCAC
This sequence comes from Spirillospora sp. NPDC000708, assembly GCF_040299565.1. Classification (NCBI taxonomy): domain Bacteria; kingdom Bacillati; phylum Actinomycetota; class Actinomycetes; order Streptosporangiales; family Thermomonosporaceae; genus Spirillospora; species Spirillospora sp. NPDC000708. The sequence continues at coordinate 42,875 of NZ_JBEPCJ010000020.1, read as the reverse complement.
CGACCGGGGCAACCTTCCGCTCGACTCCCTCGACGTGCACGCCGCGATCACCGGCCTCGCCGCCGGCGTCGAGGTCGTCCAGGGGTTCCACAACCCGTTCGACGTGCCCCTGGAGGCGACCTACATCTTCCCGCTGCCCGACCGCGCCGCCGTGACCGCGCTGCGCATGGAGGCGGACGACCGGGTCATCGAGGGGACGTTGAAGGAACGGGGCCAGGCCCGCCAGGACTACAGCGCCGCCATAGCGGCGGGGCAGCGCGCGGCCATCGCCGAGGAGGACCGCCCGGACGTGTTCACCATGCAGGTGGGCAACATCCTCCCGGGCGAGCGGGTGACGATCCGGCTGGGGCTCACCCAGCCGCTGCCGCACGAATCGTCCTCCACGGCGACGTTCCGCTTCCCGCTCGTCGTCGCCCCCCGCTACATCCCGGGAACGCCGCTGGACGACGAGGCCGCGGGCGACGGAGTGGCCGAGGACACCGAAGCGGTGCCGGACGCGTCCCGGATCAGCCCGCCGGTCCTGCTGCCGGGGTTCCCCAACCCGGTCCGGCTCGCGATCAGCGCCGACATCGACCCGTCCGGACTGCCGCTCACCGAGATCCACTCGGCTCTGCACGTGGTGACCGAGGAGAGCGGCGGCGACCGCACCACGGTCCGGCTCCATCCCGGCGAGCGCCTCGACCGCGACTTCATCCTGCGCCTGGGCTTCGCGCCGCAAGAGAGCGCGGCGCTGTCGCTGGTACCGGACGAGAGCGGCGACGAGGGCACTTTCAGCCTGACGGTCCTTCCCTCGGGCGACGCCCGGCCGAGCCCCCGCGATGTGGTGCTCGTCCTCGACCGTTCGGGCAGCATGAGCGGCTGGAAGATGGTCGCCGCCCGGCGGGCCGCCGCGCGGATCGTCGACACGCTCCGCGACGAGGACCGGTTCGCCGTCCTGTCCTTCGACAGCGTCGTCGAGCGCCCGCGCGGCCTCGGCTCGGGGCTGACCGCCGGCACGGACCGCAACCGGTTCCGCGCCGTCGAGCACCTGGCCGCGCTGGACGCCCGCGGCGGCACCGAGATGCTCGCCCCCCTCGACGAGGCATGCGGCCTCTTCGCCCGCTCCAAGCGCGACCGGGTGCTGGTCCTCATCACCGATGGGCAGGTCGGCAACGAGGACCAGATCCTCGCGCGCCTGGCGCGGCGGCTGCGGGGCGTGCGCGTCCACACCGTCGGCATCGACCGCGCCGTGAACGCGGGCTTCCTGAACCGGCTGGCCTCGATCGGCCAGGGCCGCTGCGAGCTGGTCGAGTCCGAGGACCGTCTCGACGAGGCCATGGACGAGATCCACCACCGCATCGGCGCGCCCGTCGCCACCGGCCTCTCCCTGCGGGCCGAGGGCCTGGAGATCGTCCCCGACTCGGTGGCGCCCGCCCGGCTGGGCGCCCTCTTCCCGGGAGTGCCGCTCGTGATCGCGGGGCGGTTCCGCGGCGCGACCGCCGGATCGATCACCGTTGAGGGCACCGCGTCCGACGGCACCGCCTGGCGGCAGCAGGCGCCCGGCACCATCGCCCGGAACCCCGCCGCCACGGCGATCTGGGCACGCGCCCACCTCCGCGACCTCGAGGACCGCTACACCGTCGGTGGGCCCCCCGACCTCGAAGAGCGCATCGTCGAGACCTCGCTGCGGTTCGGGGTGCTGTGCCGCTTCACGGCCTTCGTCGCCGTCGACAGCCGGGTCGTGACCGACTCCGCCGCGCCGCACCAGGTCGTCCAGCCCGTCGAGATGCCGGACGGCTGGGCCGCCTCCGCACCCGCCCCCGCGGTGTACGGATCGGCGAGCCCCCTGATGGCCCCGCCGTTCGAGCAGCTCGAGGGCGCGGCTCCGGCGCGGCCCAGCTTCGCGCCACCGGCCCCCGGCGGACCTCCGCGTCCGAGCGCCGCCCCTTCGCCGGCCGGTCCGGCCGCGCCCGGCAGCGCACCCCGGAGCAGGCGCCCCGCCGGCGGCGGTGCCCCGGCTCCCGGTGGTCCGCCCGCGCCGCCGGCCGCCCCGGTGCCCCCGGACGCCTTCGACGATCACGACGACCTCGACCTGCCCGACTTCCTCCGGGACACCGCGCCCCCCGTGCCGCCGGCCGGCGACACCGGCACGCCTTCCGGCTACGGCTCACCCCAGCAGCCCTCGACGCCCGACCTCGATGCCTACAAGCGGGAACTGGCACGCCTGCTGGAGTCGCTGCGCGGGGCCCCGTCCGACACCGCCCACCGCATCGGCCGCCTGCAGCACGAGGCGCTTCCGGCGCTGACGTCGGTCGTCGAACGCATGGGTGCGCATTTCGCGCCGGACGCCGAGCCCCTCCGAACGCTGGAGACGCTCCGCCAAGCCCTGCTCCGCATCGTCCCGACGAGCCCGAAGCGCGAGGTCGACGACCTCTGGACCCGCGTGCTCCAGACCCTCGGCGAGTTCACCGGCGAGCCCGTCCGCCCGCCGACCCGCCGCCCCTTCTGGAAGCGAGGCCGGTGATCCCACCTGCGGACGACGAAGGGGCGGCCTCCCGGTCGGGAGGCCGCCCCTGGGGCCCGGCGTGCAACCGGGGACGGAGAGGTCAGGCGCGCTTGGCGCGCGTGATGCGGAGCAGCGGGATCAGGTTCAGCGCCAGGCCGACCACCGCGACGCCGCTGACCAGGTTGACGCCCGGGTGGAACTCGGCGAAGCCGCCGCCTCCCCCGGCCGTGCCGCCCGCGACCAGCGCGGTCACCACGGCGAGGACCAGAGCCGCGCCGACCTGGCCGGACGTCTGGACCAGGCCGGAGGCCAGGCCCTGTTCGGAGTCGTCGATGCCGTCGGTCGCCTGCGCCATGATCGAGCTGAAGCCGAACGCGAAGCCGCCGCCCAGCAGGAGCATCGTCGGCAGGATCGTGAACGCGTAGTGCGGGGTGTTCCCGGCGGTGGCCAGGAACCACACGTACCCGAGGCTCAGCGACGTCATGGAGCTGATGATCAGCCGCGGCGTCCCGTAGCGGTCGATCAGCCGGCCGACGAACGGGGAGCCGAACGCCACGATGAGCCCGGCGGGCAGCAGCGCCATGGCCATCTTGAGCGGCGACCAGTGCAGGACGTCCTGCAGGTACAGGGTCATCATGAACTGGAAGCTCAGGTACGAGCCGAAGAGCGCGACGATGCTGAGGTTGGCGCGGACGATGGTGCCGATCCGCAGGATGCCGAGCCGGATCAGCGGGTGCCGCACCTTGTTCTCGGTGACGACGAAGCCGATCAGCAGGGCGGCGGCGAGCGCCACGGAGCCGAGCGTGACCGGGTCGAGCCAGCCGCGGTCCGGCGCCGAGACGACGGTGTAGACGGCGAGGAGCATGCCGCCGGTCAGCGTGACGGCGCCGACGAGGTCGTGACCGCCGTCCGCCGCGGCCTTGTCCCGCGGGATCAGGGCGATGCCCGCGGCCAGCGCGACCAGGGCGAGGGGAACGGGGGTCAAGAACGTCCAGCGCCAGCCGAAGCTGGTGAGCAGCCCGCCGAGGATCAGCCCGGAGGAGTAGCCGCTCGCGCCGAAGACCGAGAACACCGACAGCGCCCGGTTGCGCGCGGGTCCCTCGTGGAAGGTGGTGGTCAGGATGGACAGGGCGGTCGGCGCGGTGAACGCGGCGGCCAGGCCCTTGACGAAGCGGGTGACGATGAGCAGCGTCCCCTCGCTCACCAGGCCGCCCACCAGCGAGGCGGCGGCGAACACGGCGAGCGCGATGAGGAAGACCCGGCGGCGGCCGAGAAGGTCGGCCGTGCGTCCGCCGAGCAGCAGCAGGCTGCCGTAGCCGAGCACGTAGCCGTTGACGATCCACTGCAGGGACGTGGTGGACAGGCCGAGCTCGGTCCCGATCGAGGGGAGCGCGACGCCGACCATCGAGACGTCGAGTCCGTCGAGGAACAGCACGGCGCACAGCACCGCGAGGACGCCCCACAGCCGGGGAGTCCAGGCCTGCTCGGCCGGCGCGCTCGCGGCGGCCGGGCCGCGGACGGCGGAGGCGGGTGAGGTGTCGGTGAGAGTCACGTCGGAGGACGATACATGCACATGCATTCAATGTCCAAGCATAAATTTCGTGCGAACTTAATGCGGGTGCATCTGATGCGCGTGCATGCTAAGATGCGCGGCATGGAGTCGGAGACGGCCCTGGTGGGCCGGTGGCGTTCGCTGGCGACGTGCTACAACACGGTCGCCTGCGACCTCGATCGCTCGCTGCAGGAGGCGCACGGCCTGAGCATGAGCGAGTTCGAGACGCTCGACAGGCTCGTCGAGGCCGACTGTGAGAAGCGCCGTATGCAGGAGATCGCCGCGGCGATGTATCTCAGCCAGAGCGCGCTGTCACGGACGGTCGCCCGGCTGGAGAAGCACGGCCTGGTCGAGCGCGTGATGTGCGAGTCGGACCGCCGCGGCGTGTTCGTCGCCGTGACCGAGGCCGGCCGCGCGCGGCACGCCGAGGCGCACAAGACCCACATCGATGTCCTCGCCAGGCACCTGCCCGTCCCCGTGTCCTGACGCGCCCGGCGAGCGAAGGCCGGAAGCCCCAGGCCGCCTCAGCCGGACGGCCTGACCAGACCCAGCTCGTAGGCGATGATGACGAGCTGGACGCGGTCGCGCGCACCGAGCTTGGCGAGCAGCCGCGCCACGTGCGCCTTGGCCGTCGCCACGCTGATGACCAGTTCCGCCGCGATCTCCTGGTTGGACAGGCCGCGCCCGACCAGGGTGAGGACCTCGCGCTCGCGCTCGGTGACGCCGTCGGCGGGGCGCGGCGGCTTCGGTGCCGGTTCCGGCCGCGCCGCGAACTCCTCGATCAGCTTCTTGGTGACGCTCGGCGCGATCAGGGCCTCCCCGTTCGCGACGACGCGGATGGCCGCCAGGATCTCCTCCAGCGCCATGTCCTTGACGAGGAACCCGCTGGCGCCCGCCCTGAGCGAGCCGTAGACGTACTCGTCGTCGTCGAAGGTGGTCAGCATCAGGACGTGCGCCGTCCTGATCCGCCGGGTCGCCTCGATTCCGTCCATGTCGGGCATACGGATGTCCATCACCACGACGTCAGGGCGGGTCTCGTCCACCAGCGCGACCGCCTCGGCGCCCGTCCCGGCCTCGCCGACGATCTCCATGTCGGGGGTGTCGGCCATGAGGACGCGCAGGCCGGTGCGGATCAGCGGCTGGTCGTCCGCCAGCACGATGCGGATCGTCATGCCACCGCCGCCGGCAGGGGGAGCTTCGCCGCCACCCGGAACCCGCCGCCGGGGCGCGGACCGGCGGTGAAATCGCCGCGCAGCAGCACGACCCGCTCCCGCATCCCGATGATGCCGTAGCCGGTACCGATCAGGCCGCCGCTGCCGTCGTCGTCGATCTCGACGGCCACCTCCTCGTCCCGGTAGTCGATCGTCACCCGGCAGCGGTCGGTGTCCGCATGGCGGACGACGTTCGTGACCGCCTCCTGGACGATCCGGTAGGCGGAGAGGTCGACGTCCGGCGGGAGCGGCCGCGGCTCTCCCACCCTGCGGACCTCGACCTCGACGCCCGCGTCCATCGTCGCCGCGGCCAGGCGGCCGAGATCGGCCAGGCCGGGGGCGGGACCGAGCGGTGCGGCGCCCGGGTCGTCCCTGCGAAGGGCGGTGAGCATCCTGCGGAGACCGGACAGGGTGTCGCGGCTGGTCGCCTCGATCGCGTCGAGCGCGTTACGCGCCTCCACCGGCTGCGTGCCGATCACCCGTCCGCCCACGCCGGCCTGGATCGCGATGATGCCGATGCTGTGCGCGACCATGTCATGCAACTCCCGGGCGATCCCGAGCCGCTCGGCCGCGACGGCCTGCGCCGTGGCCTGCTCGCGGAGCATCTCCGTGTGCGCGCGCCGCGCACGGATGGAGTTCCCCGTCATCCACGTCACGGCCATCGCCAAGACGACGGTGACGTGGAGCACCGCGTCCGCGGACAGCCACGCGAGGACGGACAGGACCTGCAGCACACAGGTGACGGCGGCGACGGGGACCGAGATCCTTCGCTCGCGTGCCGCCGCGATGTAACCGGCCGCGAGATCGGTGAGCAGTATCTCCAGCCCGGCGATCGTCCCGCTCCGCGTCTGCATGAGGGCGACGATCCAGGCGAAGAGCAGGATCCCGTGGGCCGCCAGCGGACGGCGCCTCAGCAAGGCCATGACCAGCGCCGTGAGACCGGCCGACAGAAGCACGGCCGCCTCGCCGGGGAACCTCGGCGGGGAGACCGTCATGAACAGGACGCCTGGATAGAGGGCGGCCCCGCACCAGGCTAGGACCGTCCCGGCGACTCGGCGCGCTCGACGCCGCGGCAGGGCTGACATGCGCCGATCGTAACCTTCGGCCACCCGCCCGCACATTGGCCCGCAGGCGTAATCCTCCAGGCTGTGAGCGGCGGCGATAAATGTGTCCGACGGGCCGATGCCGGGCCGCCGCACCGTCGGCACCGTTGTTTCCATGAAACGCTGGGCGTCGTTCTTACTGGCCTTAGAAATTCTGGGAATCGCGCTCTTCTCCGCGATGTACGACTCGCTCGATTTCCGCATCTATTGGCTGGGCGGGCACGTCGTCACGGACGGCTCCCGCCTCTACCATGAGCGAATCGCCGGCCTCTGGTTCACCAACACCCCCTTCATGGCGGCGTTGTTCGCACCTCTCGCCGCATTGCCGCTCACCCTTGCCCGGATGCTGTGGCAATCGGCCGCGTTCGCGGCCTTCATCTGGGCCTGCTCCCTGACCGCGAAACTGGCCGACCGCCGTCCGCCGCTCGTCGCGGCCGTCGCCGCCGGCCTGCTTCTGGAACCCGTCCGGCACTCCTTCTTCCTCGGCCAGGTCAACCTCTTCCTCTTGGCCCTCGTCCTCGCGGACATGCACCGGGCGGCCCTCGGCCGTCCAGCCGGGATCGGCATAGGCATCGCCACCGCGGTCAAATTGACACCGGCCATCTTCATCGTCCTGCTACTGCTCACGAGAAGGACCAAGGACGCCGTTACGGCCCTTGCTGCTTTCGCCGTCTGCACCTTGCTCGCCTACGCGATCGCACCCGACGCGTCCCGCACCTATTGGCTGCACACCTTCTTCGACACGTCGCGCGTCGGCGTCACGTATATCAGCAACCAGTCACCCTATGGCGCGTTGGCCCGCGCTCTCCATGGCACAGCCGAGATAGGCAGCTGGTACACCGCTATTCCATTGACCATCGGCGTTTGCGGTCTCGCGATCGCCGCACTCTGGGCAAGGCGCGGCGACTGGCTGAGCGCCACCGCGATCACGGGCATGACCGGCCTGCTCGTCTCCCCGATTTCCTGGGCGCACCACTGGGTGTGGGTCGTCCCGGCCCTGGCCGTCCTCCTCCGCGACGGGTGCCGGAAGACGGCCTTGGCCGGCTGCGCCATCTTCGTCCTGTCCCCCTTGTGGTGGACACCCCACAACGGAGACCCACGCGAATACGGCCTGCATCTCCTGACACCGGTAGCCAACTGCTACCTCATCGCCGGCCTGTACTTCCTCGCCCACATGGCCATCCGTCTACGCCACGAACACGACACTCGTGGTGCCACTTCGGTCTCGGTGAGGCGCCCTTCATCGGCCGTGGACGGAAGCCCCGCGAAACTCATGCTCTAGCGCTCTGGCAGCGTCGCATGCGGAGGTGTCGGCCTGATGTCGATCATGGTGTTGGTGATCGCCCATCTTTCGTGGTCGCGCCAGGCGCCATCGATGTACAGCAGCTCGGGAGAGCAGCCCTCATAGCGGAAGCCGACTTTCCGAACCAACTTGAGGGAGGCATGGTTGTCGGGCTGGATCTGGGCTTCGAGCCGGTGAAGCTGCAATTGCTCGAAGGCGTAGCGCACCACCAGCGTGAGCCCTTCGGTCATGTAGCCCTGGCCGGCAGTAGAAGCAAAGGCCGCGTAGGCGATGGACGCGGACTGGAACCGTCCCCGAATGATGCTGTTGATGTTGACCACACCGGCGATGGCTCCACTGCCGCGCACGCAGATCAACACCGACTCTTCATCGGGCTGCGCGTACCGCGCTAGGTACCCCTGATACTGCTCTGGCGTGGACGGCAGAGACACCCATGGGCGATGCAGATCCGCGCTGGCGTTCACCAAGCCGAGGAATTCGTCCTGATCATCGCTGGCGAGGTGGCGCAGAGTCACCCGGCTGAAGCTGTTCGACTGCTCGGCTTGGAAGACCTCGATCCCCGCATCGTCCACAGACGGGACGATACCGGGCGGACAGGGGCAGGACGGCTGCGAGGCTGTACGGCGCCCCGTAAGGCGCGCGGCAGCCGCCGTCAACCGCGAAGCGCCCTTGAAGGCGACCGGACCCGAGCCGGTACCGCGACCACGACCGGACCTGCTCGCCAGACCGCCAGATCAGCGAGGGGGCGCGGCGGACGCGTTCGTGCGGGTCGTGCACGAAGCCGTGTAGACACCGCTGACGGCAAAAGGCCCCTTGCGGTGATCGCAAGGGGCCTTTGAGCGGAGCCGCCTGTCGGAATCGAACCGACGACCTATTCATTACGAGCGAGCTTCAACAAGCATGGGGCACGGATCTGAGTCGCCGAGACCTGCCATCCACGTACGTCAACATCCGCCGCTGAACGTCCCCGTCGTCAGGCAGCGAGTCAGTCGCAGACTGCCGACTCCACAGACCGGGCGCTCATGACGGCGTCGAACCGCTGACTCCTCGCTTGTAAGCCAAGATCACCCAGTGAAGGCCCAGCTCCCGCTCCCGCGCACCGGTACCCAACGGGCCACCAACGTCCGCCACGACTGTCACTCAGTTAGACACTCCACCCGGCGCGCTCGCATGCTGGCCGGCAGCCGCTCATCGCGCGCCACGCGACCGTGGGGAGCCGCCGGGAACGCAGTGCCGCCGTCCGCCGATGCGACCACAGACCTCCAACCTCGAACCCCCAGGGATCTCTGGTGAGGACTATCGCCACGCCCTCAAGGGCGCCCGCTACGCGGTCGCCGGCGGCCGCCCGCCCCGGCGCGCCGGGCATGCGGCCTCTCCGGTCCGGTCCCGCCGCGCCGGCCCGCCCGTCCGCCTAATTGGCTGTCAGCGACTACGATCAGTAGTTCGACGACAGACTAACGACGGCTGGGACTACTGCCAGCGCTGAAATTCGGTTCACAGAAGCACCGAACAGGATCGGCGATGTCATGCCGGGCCAGCAACTCCGGCTGAAACTCAATATGCGCGTCCTGGAAGTGCATACCGTGCTCCCTGGTTACTTCCAAAGTCTCAGCCTTGACCATTGCCCTTCGCGCGTCAAAGACTACTAGAAAGCCACGTCGATCGTAGGTACCAGCACGATCCCTCGTCCTGTCGAGATAGTCAGCAAGCTGCACCAAGCCGTCCCTGGCTCTCTGTTCACTCCACTCCTTCGTCATTTTTGAAGGATTCAATGAGCCGCTCTTGCCAAGCCACTTTATCTCAATAACCACGATCCGATTGGAGTCTGCCCATTTCACGGTGATGTCGACCGGATTTCTGTCATCAACAGGCGTTTCTTGGGTAATGTCTGGGTTTCCGTCCCGCAGGCTGCTCTTGAGATGTTGATAAAGAGAAAATCTCATTATCTCCTCGGGTTTCGAAACCCACATTACCCGCCCCTCCTCACGCCAAGCTGAGGCGAGAACGCGGCACTCGCTTGACCGGGCCAGTTTTACAGCATAGTGATGCAAACAATGAGCAAGGTCACGAAAGCGGGATAGGCCAAAAATTCTCGTGTACGCCATTGACTCGGGAATCTCGCCCTCGACACCGTCAACCCATATGCGTTCACCGGAGGATGGTTCATATCGATATACGATCGAACCATCTGCTATCGAATCTAGAGGCAGAATCTCCTTCCACACTTTGTAACTCCCGTCAGGAAGGGCTTCTATTGTTATTGTGCCCGCGTTATGAAGAGAGAGTTCGCTAGCTTCGTCAATCAAATATGGGTCGACCGGATAAGCGCGTGATTCCGGTGCTGTCTGGAAGAAAACGGTGAGGGATTCGCTAATCGACTCGTAGTCAATCGCGTTATGTACTTCTTTGAGGCGCGGCAGGAACTGCCGTAGCGCCTTCGCACCAGGACCACCAAGGTCTCTGGCAATCACAGCGAAATAGTGATTCTGGGCCATCTCAGCAAGGCGTTCCAAATCCTTCACCCTGGGCCTCCGCCAGTCACGAACGTTCGTTGTCTTGCTCAAGCAAAAAACTCAACCACACAACAGCTGGAAGCATGTAGTCTGGAACGTCCTGGCCAAAACTGCGCTCCAAGATTTGGAAATGCTGATAGATCTGTGAAACTCCGGCCTCATCCAGAAGGTGTCGTGAGTGTCTAAATAGCTCTGCATTGTGCAGTTGTGGTTCCAACTGAATGCCATCAGTGACAGACTGAAGGGGTAGAGCAATGGCTGCCCCCGTCGAACCACGAAGGTATGGGATACGCTGCTTGAATCGTGATAGACGCTCCCACCGACCCAATTCGGCTTGACCGTCCTCGGTTACAGTCATGAAGTCGTCGGCTGCCTCTATTAGCCCACTACCGGTGAGAGAGCGCACGGCTGTGAGCAAATCCATACTGAATGGAGACGCGTCAGGTGTCGCTACGAAAGAGTAGCCCCACTTAGAGACCGCCCGCCCATCATATAGCCCAAGGATGCACGCGAGATACAGAAATACATGAATCTCTACAAGACTCAGGGACTGACCACCTTGAGCCAACTCGTGGAGGACGTACAGAGCGTCGAAAGAAGCATCAGGGTTGACGACCACCGTGGCCTCCGCCATTCAGGCAGTCCTCGATTGCGTGAAATGATTCATCAAAAAGATCCTCCGCATCGGCCTGAACCTCGGATAGGACGGCCCAAGTCGTCATCCGTTCTACGTGCATAAGCTGACGCCGGCAAGTGCCTGCGAGTTCAAGAACGAGTCGACTCGAATTCAGGTTCGCTGTCATCAGTAGCCGATTACCACGTGTTACGAATCGGCCGAACATCTCGCCAGCACGCCGTTCGTAGGCGATATCAAGCGACCCCTCAGGAGTATCGATGTACAGGCAAGCTGGTGAATCATCGGGAACCATAAATTCAGAAAGAGCCATGCGCAGAGCGATATCGATAAAGTAGCGCTGGCTCTCTGACAGCTGATCAGATTCCCGCCTCTCGTTGCCGTCGATAGAAACGACGAGCTGCGGACCGCGGGCTCTCTGCTCTAGGACAAGGGTCAGATCCAAGCCGAGGAATGCATGAGCCAAAGACTGAAATCTTGGGACGAAGTCCCTTTCAGCCAGCGCATAAGTTTCAGCAAGCTCGCGCTGGAGTGGCTCTAGAAGAGCCTTGTATTCGTCCCTGCGGCGACGGAAGTCATCGCGTCGACGTGTCGCTTCGCTTTGTTCTGTTTCGCATTGCTGTATCATCGCGCGAACGTTGGCGCTTGCTTCAAATGCAGTTCTTCGAGAAAGGTATAGCGAGTTATCTTCTTCGAACCGCGCTAGTTGTTCCGAAACGAGCAGGTACTCCTGCCGGATGTTACTGAGCTCCGAAGAAACACGCTCAAGGGTGGCCTGCTTCTCCTCGACAAAACTTTGCGATCGGAGAAGTTGCTCATCAAGAGCTTCTAGGCGCTCAAAGCCGGCATCATTGTCGGACTTCGCTTCTATTGCAGTACGGCATAGTGGACACACTTCAGAGTCCACTAGTCCCTGAATTTCCGCGGTGTCAACCCCGGAACTGCCACAAACGCCGCACTCCGCCGAACTTAGCAGTCGGGCTACTAGGGGATGATGCGAAGGAGACAGGCCTGGGTTTAGCCGTTGCCCGAACAGACGGTTGTACTCCACGGAGAGCGCGTGGTGGCTCGCCACTGCGGTGCTGACTGCGAGACGCGCGTCTTTTTCTTGAGCGGCCTTCTCGGCAACCTGCTGCTCTAGGATGTCTTGGTTGTTCTCAAGCAATTCATGCTGGTCTTCCAGGTCTGTGTCGGCCTCGAACGCGACGTCTGATTGGTTTATCAGCCGGGCTTTTCGGTCGCGGGCCGCCGTTGCCTGATACTGAGCGTTCCTTGCTTGAGACTCAAGCTTGTCAGCCTTACGCTGCCACTCGCTTGCCTGATTTGCCTTAGCGGCGTCGAGGCCAAAAACAAGGTATAGAGCGAATCGTGCAACTTCGGCATCCCAAAACAGGAGGTGGCGACGTTCATCGAACGTAAGCAAAAAATGCTGAAGAAAAACTAGCTGCTCAAATTGGGCGAGTCCAGTGTGCTCAAGTATCAGAGTCTTGTAGTGGTCGTGAAGTTCGGAACCAGCTGCATTGTCTTCGAAATCGACGGTCTTGTCCACGTCGACCCCCGGCCCGGAGACAACAAGCCGCCGGAGACTCGCGGGATCGAAGAACCCGCGAGTCACGGTGTAGTTGTAATCGCCGACAGAGAAGTCGAGCGTCACTTCGGCGATTTCTCGATCTCTTTGATTAATCCTTCCTGTGAAGTACTCGGCTGCATAGGGGAGACTGTGTCTATAGTACTCCGACAGCGAGAGGATCTTTTGACGTGACGACGCAACAATGCCTGTGATTCCATAGTTAATTATGGACAGGAAAGTTGATTTCCCAAGGCCGTTGGCCCCGACTAGACAAAAAACACCTTCACCCAGTTCAACTATATTCTCAGTTTTATTTCGATAAAGGCTAAAGTTTGACAGCTTGACTCTTTGCACCAAAGGAAACTGCATTATCTGGCTGTCCCTCCCCGTCAAGATCATGTGCTGATTGAGTCTAGACCTAGAGTAGCCGCAAGGCTACCACTCAACCAGAGGCTTGAGAGAGGTGTGATCTCCGGATGGTCAACCGGCTGGACACGCCACTTTGGCTGTTCGCTCGCCTTGCGGATCGATCTTTCCGTAGGATGCGCCCTTGAGATGCTTCGCTTCTGGCCACATGTGGTCTTCGTCGATAGGGTCCTTGTGGCTGGCTCGCCATCACGTGCAGGAGCCAACTACGAGAAAGGGTGTGGATGTCGCAGGCTGATGTTGATGACCTGGTGAATCACTACACGATGCTCCAGGAGGGTTGGAGTGTCTGTGAAGAGACGGAAGTTTACGCGGGCCTCGTCGTGCCTAACGGTAACTCCTTGTGTCCCTTCCACAGATGGTTCCATCTGAAAGAAGCTTACTCAGCCTCTCTTTTCGATCACATCATGAAGGACTTTGGTGCGCCTTCAGGAAACGCGCTTAGGGTCTTTGATCCGTTCTCAGGTAGCGCTACAACTTTGCTCAGCGCAATTGATTACGGTGCGTCGCGATCGCTTCAGTGTTCGGTCTATGGTGTAGAGCGAAACCCCTTCTTGTGGGAACTTGGAACCGCCAAGATCGAAGCCAGACTTGGCGGCTCTGACCTAGCTGCACCGCTAAAAGCTGCCTACGAACTAGTGCTCGATGAGTTCAAGCGTGTGGATACCTCCAAACTTGAACTTCCGGATCAAGCCACCCTAAGTAATGGGAAGTATTTCCCGAAAACAAGCGTGCAGGATTTGATAGCCCTTCGAGAGAGCATCTCATTGTCTTCTGAAGGGACTATTAGGTCGATCTTGCGTGCATGCTTGGCGAGCAGTGTTGAAGTCTGCAGTCGTTTGCGTCGAGATGGACGGGCATTGCGGTATGTCCCCGGCAGGATTCCTCGGGCGGCTCTTGCAGTTTTCGGCGAGCGGGTAAGCCTGGCGATCGAGGATTTGCATTGCACGGAGCCAACCGATGCTTCTGTTGGGCTACACCTAGGTGACGGCAGGCAACCTCCATCGTGTGTGCGCGGAGATGGATACGATTGGATCATCTTCTCTCCCCCTTATCCAAATAACATTGACTATACGGAGGTCTACAAAACCGAAGCTTGGGTCCTTGGCTGTTACTCCACCTCCCGTGAGATGCGAAATCAGCGACTATCGACTGTAAGAAGTCATCCTAGCGTGAGGTTCGAGCGTAATTACTTCTATGATTCTCTGGGCTTGGCATCTGAAGTAGAAGCAATCATTTCTCCGGTGCTCGATACTGTTCCAGTAGATCGATACAGTCTTGACCGGAAAGAGATGATTCGTGGCTATGCCGACGACATGCTAAAGACTCTACATGAGTGTCGCGGATTGATATCGCCACAAGGTCGTCTGGCTTTCATTGTTGGCAACTCCGTTCACGGTTCTGGCGGAAATTCCTTTATTATTGCAGCCGACGTTCTTATGTCTGCTCTCGCAGAACTTGCTGGGTGGAAGGTCTCTGAGATTCGAATTGCGAGACGACTGCGGCGTAGGAAGATTGAATCAGATTTCCTTCGTGAGAGCGTGGTTGTACTAGATCCTTCATAAACATGCTGGGTGGCGGCTTCACAACCAGCGTTCGTCGGGCACCTACGGCCGGCGCTACGATCGCCCCGCGGTTGCCGTGTTGGGAGCTGCGGGGGTCATCACTGCGAGACTCATGCGGCTGGCCAGGGCCTTTAGGGTCGCCGCCGTGCCGAATCCGTGCCGAGGTCTCTGCTCGGTGCCGGGAAGGTACCGCTCAGTGCGGGGCAGCGGCGGTGTTGCAAACTTCCTGCCTGGATGTCGAAGGCACATGCTGATACGCGAAGCCGTACAGGGCGACTGTGCCGGTTGTGCGTGCGCGAAGCGGGGGCCTCGCGGCCCCCAGCCCCCCGCGGGCCGGAGGGCACGCCCGCGCGAATCCGTCTGTCACAGCGTCTCGCCGTTCGCACGGGCGCACCCTCCGGGACGGGTGTGGGTGCTAACGGCGGTGCTAACAACGGGGTCGGATGAGCTTGGACCGGCGTGGACGTGCGGGAGGCTGCGGCGCTGGTCAGGGGGCATGTAGGGACGTGCCTGGACAGCTTTGATCTTGCTTGTAAACAGACGGCAGTGGGTGGAGCGCGGCCGGCCGTGGCGGCGGACACGTAGAATCCGAGCCCATGGCCCCGTTCGGAGATGTCAAAGCCTCGTTCTGGGGGACTGGTGACCACGGTGTTCCACCGCCCTTGGTGGCGGGGGCGATCGAGGAGGCCGAGGGCCTGCTTGGGGTGAGGCTTCCCCTGGCTCTGCTTGATCTCCTGAGGGTCCAGAACGGTGGTCCGGTGGCTGACGCTTGGAACGCCTTCCCGACTGACCAGCCGAACTCATGGAGCCCCACTCACGTCCCCCTGGCCGAGCTGTTCGGGATCGGTCGCCGTGAAGGCACCTTGTCTCTCTTCGACACCCCGTACTTGGTCCAGGAGTGGGGCCTGCCGTCCCCAACCGTTCTCTTGTCAGGTGATGGGCACTACTGGATAGCGTTGGACTACCGCGCAAGCGGGCGAGAGGGCGAGCCGTCTGTCGCCTGGATCGATGCCGATCTAGAAACCGAACTCTGGCTGGCGGCAGACTTCCGATCGTTCGTCCAGAGGCTCGTCCCTGCCGCCAGCTAACTCGGCGTGCCGAATGCGGGCCTAAGCTCGACGGCTCGAGAGAGAAGTGTCAGGTCGGGGCGGATCAGCGGTGGGACTGTAAATCCGTCGGAGCCGCCCGGCGCTGATCTCGCTCTAAACGGGCGCTGTGGCTGGTAGCTCCTCAGTGGAGGACGTGGGTGCCGTCGTGTTGGCGGATGGGGACCGCCGGATGCTCGGCCAGGGCATCTTGGACTCGGATGGCGAAGGCTTCGTCGGCCAGCTCGGCGGCTTCGTCGGCTGTGACCCAGCGGAAGGCGGAGGTCTCGTCGGACTCTCGGAGGGTGCCGGCCTCGGCCTTGCAGCGGAAGACCAGGGCAATGATGCCGCGGGGCATGTTCTTGTAGACGCCGGTCAGAGCCGTTGGCGTCACCTGCAGGCCGGTCTCTTCCTCGACCTCGCGGCGGAGGCCCGTGAGGATGTCCTCGTCTAGCTCCAAGACACCACCAGGTGCCTCCCAGTGGCCATTGTCTCTGCGCTGGATCAGCAGGGCTCGGGCCTGATTGTCAACGACGACTCCGGCCACGCTGACCGAGTGGCGACTGTCGGCCTTCACAGAAGGGAGGTTCCATCGTGAGCGCGGACGAAGGGGCCGTCCTCTCGGAGGGCGTCCGTCACCCGAATAGCCCGTGCTTCGGGCATGGCTTCGACTGCCTCTGACGGGAGCAGCCACGCGACCGACGTGGCCTCGTCTGTGGTGTGAGGTTCGCCGGCGACAGGGCGGCAAAGAATGGCCAGCGAGACGACGCCCAGCTTCATGTTCTTGTACACGCCGGTCAGCCGCTCCGGCTCGACCTTTACGCCCGTCTCCTCAAACACCTCTCGGACGACGCCTTCGTAAGGCGTCTCATCCAGTTCCAGGACGCCGCCAGGCGGCACCCATCGACCGTCGTCAGCTCTCTTGATCGCGAGGATCTTCCCATCAGCGCGCCTGACGACCCCCGAGACGCTGACAGAGTGCCGCGGCAGTTCAGGATCGGGCTTCACTCTTCAGCCGCCCATTCGTAGGTCAGCTTCCACAACTGGCTAGGGAAGACGTTGACGACGACTTCTAGGGGACTGCCCACTCGGTCGTAGGCCAGACGTACGACCTCCAAGACGTGCTGCGCAGAGCTGATGCGCAGGAAGTCAGCCTCTTCGTCCGTGGGCCGTCGGGACTCTATCTCCTCGGTAAAGCGAACTACTCGATGACCACGCTCGGCCAAACGTTCGTAGAGGCCGGTAGGACCCGTGTCAGGGAAGGCGATGTCAACGCCTCCGGCGATGGACATCGGGATGTAGGAGGCGGCCAGCTGGACAGGGCGTTCGTCCGCGAACATATGGCGCTTCCGGATGAGGGTCTTCTCGCCCTCTGGCAGGTCGAGTCGTGTCGCCACCTCGTCCGGCGGGTCAATTTCCTCGACCTGCTTTAACTCCGTCTTTGGACTCAAGCCCGCCTTGCGCATGCCCTCAGCGAAGCTACTACCCGAACCGTTACCGCGAGTCGGGATACGGCGGACTCGCTTCACAGTAGGAATGTCGAGGACGAACGATCCAACCCCGCGTTCAGTGCGGATGAGACCTTCGGATTCGAGAAGGCCGATGGCCCGGCTGATCGAGGTCTGGTTGAGTCCGTACTTCCGAGCCAGCTCGGGCTGGCTCGGGAGCGCAGCTCCTGGGCCGTAGGTCCCGCGGGCGATGGCTTCACGGAGATCGTCGGCCACCTGCCGGTAGCGCGATCTCGGGTGCTGCAGCGGCACGGGCCACCTCCGAAGCTGCGAAGACCTATGACAGCAAGCCTAGCGCTCAGGGTCGTCGAGTCCGCTTCCGTGCAGGTCAGGGGCCACTTCAGACTCACACCTTGCCGCTTATGACATATGTGTTAGGCTCCGCCTCGTCTGCTAGCGACCGACCACGGACGCTCGCGAACCAACACGGAAGGCCCGGAAAGTGCCATCTCGGGCCACCGACATCTGGAGGTAGCCATCGTGACCATCTCCCCCATGCCAACAGCTCCGGTGCGGCTGTACCGGGTCAGCGAGGCGATGGAGTTGCTGTCGCTGTCCCGGTCGGTGATCTACGAGCTGATCCGGTCGGGCCGGCTGCGGTCGGTCCAGGAGGGCCGCTCGCGCCGGATCCCGGGCTCGGCGATCGCCGAGTACATCGCGCTGCTGGAGAGCGAGGCCAGTTGATGGCCCGCGAGCGCCGCAAGCCCGGCACCGACCTGGCGGTTAAGCCGGTGGCCGCCGAGGGCATACCCGCGGCCGGTCTCCGGATCCGTCTGATCGGTCTCCCGGACGAGGTGCTGGCCGGGGCCGAGGTCCTGGCCGAGGCGTTCGACCTGATCGAGGTGTCGTCGGCGTGCCCGTGCCGTGGCGCCTCTCGGAACGTGCGCGCCTACCTGCAGGTGCGCCTCAAGAGCCCCGGAACGTAGAGCGGCCCTCGTCATGGCGACGCAACCGCCTGACGAGGGCCTTGATCGGACCTCAGGAGGTCCAACCCGATGAACCTTCATTCTGACACTCCCTCCGCCCCGTTCTGGGTCGATGCGGAGTACGACCGGGAGTACGCCAGCGACGGCGTCTCCCGGTACGACGCCTACGTGCGTGACTGGCTGGGCGGCTCGTTCGCCGGGTGCTGGGACGGTACGTGGGGTGAGCCGTCGACCAGGCTGGCCGAGTTCGCGGCCGCGGCCTGGCGGACGGCGACCGGGCCGGTCATGGCGCCCGGCTACGTCCGCCACCAGTCGCGGGTGCTGAGCACCTGCGTGGAGCGGAGCCAGTGGGACGGAACGCTGGTCGCGGCCGTGAGCCTGGTGGCGCCCTGGCCGACGGCGCTGGCCCAGTCGTTCGACTGGCAGCGCGGCCGGTACTGGCGCGACTGGCCGACGGAACTTCGCGGTGAGGGCTACGACTACGTCGACCCCACCGAGAAGGACGTGACCGAGTACCCGTTCATGCAGGCCAGCCTCGCGCTGACGTTCGCCGTTCCGGTCGGCCTGTTGCCGGCGGCTCCGAGCGGCCCGACCGACGGTGTCGAGTACGCCGCCCGGCAGGCCGTCGAAGGGCTGGTCACCGAGCTGAACCGAATGGTCGGGCCCGTCATGGACGTCCTGGAGGGAGGACGTTCGCGATGACGTTCCTGAACAGGAAGCCGCCGACCTCCGACGTGCCCGGGAGTCCGGAGGAGCTGGCCCGTGAGCTGCAGCGGCAGCGGGAACTGGCGGACGCACGGCGGGTCGACGAGCTGGAGCGGCTCCGGGCGGAGGCCGGTCACGGCCGGGCGCGGGCGGACGTGGCCGAAGAGTCGCGGCTGGCCGAGCTGGCGCGCGCCGAGCGCGAGGCCGACGTCCAGGCCGAGGCGGAGCTGGCTCGGATGCACCGGCAGTTCCGGGCGGCCGGGGAGCGGACGCGGGTCAAGGCGTTGATGGCTCGGTCCGGTGAAGCTCGTGCGCTGCGTCTGGAGTGGCTGCGCAGTCGGAACCTGTACGTCCTGGTGCCGCTGCTGGTCGGATTCGGAATCTGGTCGACGACCGGTGTCCAGCAGGGCGCCGCACGCATCATGCAGGTCGACTCGCACAGTCCGGTGTGGTGGGCACTGTGGGGCCTGGAGGCTCTGCTGATCGGCACGGTGTGCTGGATCATCGCCGTCCGCGCACGGCTGGCCGGTGCCGGCGGTGAGCTGTCGAGGCAGGCGGAGAAGATCGGCGTGGGCTGTCTGACCACGTCCGTCCTTCTCAACCTGGTCGCGGCCGTGCCCGCCGGCCACAGCACCCACGTGTCCGTGTGGGCGGTCATGGGGGCTATGTCCGCCCACGCGCTCGGGCCGGTCGGTGCGGCTGTGACGGCGCACCTCATCGGCGTGATCGACAGGTCGATCAGCACGGCCGATCCCTGGCACGACAAGGACGGTCAGGCGATGCCGCGACTGGCAGAGATGGACCTGCGAAGCGCCGAATCGGCGCTCGCCGAGCGCGGCACCGCCGTTTCGCCTCTGGACGCTTCCGACAGCGCCGAGGAGGGTGACGCTGAGGGCGCTGGCATCGTCCCGGTGGTGGCGTGGCCGGTCGCCAGCGGTCAGCGGCGAATCCTGCCGGTCATCGCTCGGCCTGCCTCGGCGCGCACCGCCGCCGAGGGCGGGGAGACGAGGCCGCGAATCGGTGACGACCGGCCGCAAGAGCGGAAGTCGGAAGCGCCCCGTAATCGGCGTCCGAACAAGGGCGTCCGGGTGCCGGAGAGCGCGAAGCCCGCGCCGCCGCGTGGGCTCACCGACGAACAGCAGTGCGAGCGCATGGTCGCTGCGATCGACCGGGGCGAGCTGCCCGAGGACGCGTCCATTCGCCAGGTCCAGAGCGCTCTCGGCCTCGGGTTCGCGCGAGCCAAGAAGGTCAAGGAGCTGTACGCCGAGCAGCTCGCGGACATCGAGCGAGCCATCGTCCAGGTGCTGCCCGAGCCGGATGAGCCGCCGGCGACGTCGCGCGCCGAGCTGTCCGTGGTGGGCGGCGAGCGGTGATGACGACCTTCCGCACCGGACACCACGCCTGACCAGAGCCGGATATCTCCCGGCCTCCATCGTCTCGGGCAATTCCGCCCGTGACCAGCGCAAAGGGCCCCGCCGACGGTCCCTAGGAAAGACAACGGCGAGGCCCACCTCAAGAGAGGCAGGTCCAAGTATGTCCGATCAGAGCCGGTCCAGCAGCGGAGGCACCGCGACCGCGCCCACGTCCTCGATGTGGGGCAAGAAGGGCCGCGGCTACCCCGAGCTGGCCAAGGGCGGCAAGAAGTGAGCGGCAAAGCGTGCTGCCCGACGTGCGGCAGCGCGCAGAACGTGACCTACAAGGGCCGCGAGGGCGGCACCGGGCCGAGTCAGGACGTCTGGCGGTGCTCCCGGGACGGCGAGTTCCGCACCGCCGCCCGCTGACGACACGGCACCAGGGGCCGGCTCCGCGGAGCCGGCCCCTCTCCCCCAAGACCAACACAGGAGCTTCTCCGATGTTGAAGAGCATTCCGGACGCGTTGCGGGCGCGGATTGACCGCTCGGCCGCGCGCCGCCAGTACGCCGATCTGCAGGACACCCTGAACGAGACCTTCGACGACCTGTACGTGGCCCAGGACCACGACGACCGGGCGGCGCTGCAGGACCGCGCCGCACAGCTCACCGAGCAGCTGGCCGAGACGCACACTGCCGCGTGGGGCCGCGAGGCCGACGCGGACGGACGGCCGATGGCCTACTCGCTGGCCGGCCAGGCGGCGTTGCTGCGCCAGGTCGCCGCGACCGAGCGCGCGGTCATCGGTGCGGTCCCCTGGGCTGACGCCGAGCCGCTTCCGGGTGACGAGTACAGGACCGAGCTGCTGGCCTGGACGGAACTCGCGCACACCTCGGCGCCGGACCGGCGCGCGTCCTGCCTGCGGCGGCTGCGCTCGCTGGCCGCTGAGCACCTGGGCGACCGGGCCGCCGAGGTCCTGGTCGTGCTCGCCGAGGTCGAGGAGCATCGGGCCGGCGGCAGCACCAAACGCCCCTCCCGGCACCGGCTGTCGCGAGTGCTGATCGGCGCCCTGATGGCCGTGCTCGCCGTCGTCGGCGTCGTTCCGGGCCTGGACGTCCTCGGCCGGATCGTGCTTTGGGCCGCCGTCCTCGGGACGGCGTACGTGGCGCTGTGCGTCTACGTCGGCGTCCGCGGCCGCGCTCAAGGGGTGAACCGGTGAACGCCCGGGCCCGGCGGTCGCTGGCCGGGGCGGTGCTGCTGTTCGTCCTGGTCTTCCTGGTGGTGTGGGCGGCGCTGACGATGTGGACGGCGATGTACGGCAACGCCGCCTGCATGGTCGCGGCACTGACCGCCTGGTGGGCCGTCCGCTCGCGCCCTTTTGTCCGGAGGCGGCGGTGAACGCGACGCAAGGCGCCGCCAAGGGCTCGAGCTTGTCGCGGCACTTCCGGATCCAGACGCCGCCCGGTCCCGCCTTCTGGGAGCGGTTCGGCCCGGTGGCGCGTGGCGTGCTCGCTGTGCTGTCGCTGCTGGCGACGGCGCTGGACGCGCTGGTGACCGCCTTGCTGGGAACGGCGCCGCTCGCACCGCGTCTGTGCAGGGCCGGACGGGTGCTGGCCGATGAGTACCGGGCCGGACGCGCCGGCGCCGTCGACGCCGAGGTCATCGACGACAACGAGAAGCGGAGGGTGTGGCGATGAGCAACATCACCGAGCTGTCCAACGTGGAGTTCCGCGGCTCGCTCGGCGAGGCGTTCAAGACCTACGGCCAGGAGCTGGAGGCGCTGGCCGACCGGTGGAAGACCGAGCTGGAGATCGCCGCCGTGGACGCCGAGGCCGCGATGGGCACGATGAAGGGCCACCTGCTGCTGTTCGGCCTGGACTCCAAGATCCGGGCCCGCCGCGTGGCCAAGCGACTCAAGCGCGCGCAGGACCTGGCCGCCTCGGTGGCCGACAGCGCCGACCAGTTCCACCGCTCCTACCGCAAGCACTTCAAGCCGTCCTGACCAGATCGGGGCGGCCGGGTCCTCACAGGTCGGCCGCCCCGATCCGGGATGTGCCGTGAGCAGGGATTCCAGGAGGTCAACGTCAGATGGGTTCGGGAAGTCGGCGGCTGGACGAGATCGCCGCCATCGAGTTCCGCGGCAAGGTGCCCCGGCAGGTCGCCGCCTACGCCAAGGCCACCCAGCGCTTCGCGCACGACCTGGCGCGCGAGCTGGACGCCGCCGAGTCGGCCGCGGACGCGGCGATGCGGCAGCTCAAGGGGCACCCGCTGCTCGCCGGGGTGGACGTGGCCGTCCGGGCCTGGTGGGTGAGCAGGCATCTGCGCGACGCCCGGGAGCTGGTCGAGGGGGTCAGCGCCGAGGCGGTGAAGTTCAACATCCAGTTCCGCAACGAGTTCCTCGACGGCGAGGACCGCGCCACCAAGAAGAGCGACTACAAGGGCGAGGTTGATCTGTGATGGCTCGCAAGACGCAGAGCCTGCAGCTGGTGCAGGACGCGACGATGGAGCGCATCGCCGTGTCGGCGGTGTCCAAGGTGGGCGTGCTGGTGCCGCCGTGGGCGGTGCTGGGCCTGGAGGCCGCCGGCGGCGCGGTGTCGCACGCGATGTGGGGTGCGGCTCCGGCGGTGACGTGGGCGGCGGCCGGATGCACGCTCGGTTCCACGCTGCTGACCGCGCTGACCTGGCTGGCCACCCACCGGCGGCGGATGCTCGGACGAGTCCACTCCACCGTGACCGCAGGTGCCGCGACCAGCTGGTTCACCGTGGCCACCATCACCGGCGTGACCGCCGACACCACGGCGGGGGCGCTGTTCTTCGGTGGTGCGACGCTGGCGTTGAGCTGGAACATCCGAACCGTGATCCGCGGCCAGGGCGACGGCGAGTCGTCCGAGGACGCGCTCGGTTCGCTGTTCGACCGGGCCAAGGAGCAGGCCGGGCTCAAGGGCGCGCGGGTGCGCGCCACCGAGGTCACCGACCACAAGGTCAAGGGGCAGATGCAGCTCCCGGCCGGGGAGAAGACCGCCGAGGACGCCATCAAGGCCACCGACCGCATCGAGTCCGGGATGCGGCTGCCTCCCGGCTCGGTGATCGTGGCGCGGGACGACGACCGCGCCGACCGGGCCCACGTCACCGTCTCCGACCCGCGCGCCATCCGCCGCCCGATCGCCTGGCCGGGGCCGTCCCGCCCGGGCGGCTCGGTGGACGAGCCGCTACGGATCGGGATCTACCAGGACGGTGACGAGGTCGAGTACCGGTTCGTCGGCCATCACCTGCAGATCATGGGCATGACCGGCAGCGGCAAGTCCATCGGTGGCGCGTGGAACATCGTCGCCGAGATCATCACCCGCATCGACGCCGCCGTGTTCTCCATCGACGTCTCCAAGGACGACCAGACCATGGGGCCGCTCAACGCGGGCTTGCATCGCTTCGAGACCGGCAAGGCCGGCGCCGTCGACCTCATCCGAGCCATGCACGCCGCGATCCCCGAGCGCACCAAGTGGCTGGCCGCGCACGGGTACCAGGCATGGGAGCCCGGGTGCGGGCTGACCTACTGGTACCTGCACATCGAGGAAGTCCCCAAGCTGTTCAACGAGCTGGCCGGAGAGGACGAGGAGCGGCTGGCGGAGATCCTCAAGGAGATCCGCTCTGCTGGCGGCAGCGTCATCCTGTCGCTGCAGCGCGCCGACTACACCCAGATCCCAACGCTGATCCGCTCCCAGATGGCCAAGATGTGCTTCGGGCTGTCCGACCCCGACGACGTCAAGTACGGCGTGTCCGCGCGGCAGCGCAAGGCGGGCGTCGAGCCGCACGAGTGGGAAGACCACTACCCCGGCATGGCCTACCTGGACGGCAAGAGCGTCCGATCCACGCACTTCGCGATGCCGCTGCGCACCTTCTCCTGGGGTGCCGGCAGCGCGGAGGCCAACGCCGCGATGGCCGCGCACGCCGCCACGTTCCCGGCCGCCGCCAAGGACGTCGACCACTTCACCGCCGCGCTGAGCCGCCTTCGGACACCGGCGCCCGTCCAGGACCCGGCTGCGGCTCCTCCGACAGTGAGCCCTGCCCCACAGGCTCGTGAGGGCGACGTCGTCCAGGACGAGGAGCGCGAGGCGTTCACCGCCGCCTTCGCCGAGCTGCTCGGCGACGCGGCGGAGCTGGTCATCGCCGTCCAGCACGCGTCACCGCAGACGTTGCAGCGCAAGCTCCGTGTCGGCCGTGAGGACTCCCTGCGGCTCCTGGAGGCCCTGGAGCGCAAGGGCGTCGTCGGACCCACCGGCGACGACGGTGAAGGCCGCCCCGTCCTGATGAGCACCGCCGACGGCGCCGAGGCGGCTGCTCGGCTGCGAGACAGCGGTGACCCGGTGGCGGCCGCGCTCCGCACCGATGACCCCGATCCGGCCATTACCGCAGGGGCCGGCGACCGCGTCCAGGAGCCGACCGACGCCGAGGCCGAAAGCCTCGTCAGCGAGGACGACGACCGTGAGGCGATGACACCGGCCGCCGCCCGCGGGCTGGTGTACGACTGGCTCCGGCACCGCCAGGAGAGCCGGAGGCCGTCGTTCACCGCCTCCGACTCCGAGCTGACCGCCGTCCGCAACCGCTCCGGCAACGGCCGCGCCTGGATCTACAAGGTCCTCAAAGACCTGACTGCCCGCGGCGTCCTCCGGGCCGACAAGTCCGGTAGCAGCACGACGTTCAACATCGTCGACCTGTCGCCCCTGGACCGCGACGACCTCGGGCACGCCGCATGAGCGGCCGTGTGAGCGTGACGCCGCTCCGCACAAGGCCCGGCTCCCGTGCGGCTGCGCGTGGGGGCGCACCCGCAGCGGGGATGATCTTGTCACGCGCCTGTCACGGGTACGTGCCACACCCGCGTCACGGGCGCCATGTCACGGCGTCACACCGCCTCTGACCTGTAACTCCCTCCCCCAGCCCCTACCTGTGGCCCTGGCGTCACGGGTTCCGCCGAACGACTCTCGCCGGCCGACCTGAAGAGCAGAGCCCGGCCACTGGCTCCGGTGGACCGGGTCTCTCTCGGCCCGTCGAGTCACATCCGTCCCGTCCCGCTCACCGCTCGCGGACGGCCTCGTCTTCGCCGTGGAGGACCAATGAGATCTGCCTGGGCACGCCCGCCCGGACGACACAGCGCCTTGAGGACGGTCACCCGATGACCAAGCCTCCGCTTCGCGTCGTGGACGATCGCCAGGACGACCAGAGCCTGTCCCAGGCACTCCCCCACGACCTCGGAGCCGAACGACAGGTCCTCGGGGCGATGATGCTGTCCGCGCGAGCCGTAGCCGACGCCCGAGACGTGCTGAACGGCACCGAGTTCTACCGGCCCGCCCATCAGGTGGTCTGGCAGGCCATCTGTGACCTCGCCGACCGTGGCGACCCCTGCGAGCCCACGGCGGTCGCCGCCGAGCTCGGCCCGCGCCGACTCAGCAAGGTCGGTGGCGGTCCCTACCTGCACACCCTGATCCAGGACACGGTGTCCTCGACACAGGCCGCCTACTACGCGCACCGCCTGGCCGATCTCGCATACGCCCGGACCGTCGCGACGACCGGCATCCGCCTCACCCAGCTCGGCCACCAGGCGGCCGACGGCGACACCACCGATCTACGCGGCGCCGTCACGTCCGCCGTCCAGGAGATCACCGCACCGGACGCCCATGGCTGGCCGACACCCACGCCCCTCGAGGCGGCCCGCGTCCTGCCGACGTTCCCGTTGCCGATGCTGCCGGACTGGCTGGCCGAATACGCCGCCCGGCTGGCCGAGCAGACCCAGACGCCGCCCGACCTGGCGGGCTGTCTCGCCCTGGCCGTGCTCGCGGTCGCCGCCGGCGGCAAGGTCTGGGTCCAAGCGCGCGGCTGGCGCGAACCGACCAACATCTTCACCGTCATCGCCCTCGGGCCCGGGAACCGGAAATCCGAAGTGTTCGCGGCGATGACCAGCCCGATCCGAGCCGCCGAGGCGATGCTGCGAGAGCAGGCCCAGCCGTACATCACCGACATCGCCATGCAGCGGCGCGTCGCCGAGGCGGACATGGAGAAGGCGGAAAAGGCCGCGATCAACGCCATCGACGCCATCGTCCGGGAGCAACACCTGGCCGACGCGCGCATCGCCGCCGAGCGGCTCCAGGAGCTGCAGGTCCCGGCCGAGCCGCGGCTGTTCTCCGACGACGCCACGCCCGAGATCCTGACGTCGCAGCTCGCGCAGCAAGGCGGACAGATGGCCGTCCTCTCCCCAGAAGGCGAGATCTTCTCCATCGCCGCAGGCCGCTACAGCGGCGCACCGAACTTCGCCGTCCTCAAGCACGGCCACGCCGGTGAGGGAATGCGCATCGACCGCGTCGGGCGGCCCTCCGAGATCATCGAGTCCGCGCACGTCACCCTCGGCATCTGCACTCAGCCCGACGTCCTGGCCGGACTCGCCGACACACCGCAATTCCGCGGCCAGGGCCTGCTCGGGCGCATCCTGTACGCCGTCCCGGCCTCCCTGCTCGGCTATCGCGACGCCAGCCCGGAACTGATCCCACCGCATATCGCCCAGACCTACGCCGACACACTCACCAGCCTCATCACCCGGCTGCACGGCCTCGACGAACCGATCAGCCTCAACTTCAGCGACTCCGCCATTGCCGCCGTCCAGGAGCTGCTTCGCGAGACCGAGCCGCGATACCGGCCCGGCAACGACCTCGCGCACATGCCCGACTGGGGCGGCAAGTACCCGGGCGCCGTCGTCCGCATCGCCGGCCTGCTCCACATAGCCCAGCATCACCACGGCACGTGGGCCCGCCCCATCACCGCAGAGACGTTCGCCTGCGCACGCCAGATCGGCGACTACTTCCTCGCGCACGCCCAGGCCGCCTACGACCTGATCGGCGCCGATCCCGACCTGGCCGACGCTCGCGCGCTACGCGACTGGATCGCACGCACCGGGACTCACCGCTTCACCGCCCGCGACGCCGTCCAGGCCCTCCGGCCCCGCTTCCGCAAGGTCGCCGACGTCGACGCCGGCCTACGCGTCCTGGAAACCCACGGCTGGATCAGGCGCCTGCCTGTCCCACCTCGCAGCGGAGGCGCTGGACGGGTACCCGCCGCCGTCTACGAAACCCACCCGAACGCCGCATCGGAGGGCACTTCGTGACCACCGCCCACCGTCACACACCGTCACTGGCCCGACCGGCTCACGGCCGCCCGCACCCTTGCACGCATGCACACAATGCACGGAAATCAATTGTTGTGCATTGTGTGCATGCGTGCAGCCGTGCAGAGCCACGTCCGGGCCCTCCTCACTCTCACTCAGCGTGATGACCAACCCGGAGGAACGATCGATGACCGAGACCACCCCCAACGCTCCCGGCGCCTCGGGCCCGGCTGACAAGTCGAGGCGGAAGCGCCGACCTCAAGGGGACGGCGGTCTGCGGTGGAGCGAGAGCCGGCAGCGCTGGATCGCAGAGATCACCGTCGGATACACACCCGCTGGCAAGCGGATCGTCCGGACGGCCAGCGACAAGAACAAACGCCAGGCGCTCAAGAAGCTCCATGAGAAGCTGCGTGACCGCGACGACGGCCTGCCGAGCGAGGACACCAAGTACACCGTCAGGCATGCCGTCGAGAACTGGCTCGAATACGGGCTCGTAAACCGCGACGACGAAACACGGACCAAGTGCCGGAGCCTGGCCGGTAACCACATCATCCCGAATCTCGGCGCGCGAAAGCTGCGCGAACTGTCCGCCGACGATGTGGACGCCTGGCTCGCCGAAAAGGCCAAGCACCTCAGCACCGACACTCTCCGCCAGCTCAGATCCATCCTCAAGCGGTCCGTGGCTCGCGCTCAGGCGCGCGACAAGGTCAAGCGCAACGTCGTCCTCCTCTGCGAGGTGCCGCGAGGGAAAGCCGGGCGCCTGTCCAAGTCGCTGACCCTCGACCAGGCGGCCGCGGTTCTGGCAGCGGCGACGAATACCTCGATGTACGCCTACATCGTTCTGTCCCTGCTGATCGGTGCTCGCACGGAGGAGCTGCGCGCTCTCACGTGGACGCACGTCGACCTCGACGGTCGGCCAGAAGCTGAGCCGCCCGTCCCGCCGTCCATCAGGGTGTGGCGATCGGTACGCGCTGGCGGCAAGACCAAGACGAAGAAGTCCAGGCGCACGCTGGCGCTGCCCAAGCGGTGCGTGGAGGCCCTGCGTTTCCAGCGCCAACTGCAGGACGAGCAGCGCCAGGCGGCCGGCACGGCCTGGCAGGAGCACGGCCTGGTCTTCGCGTCCACCGTGGGCACCGAGCGGAACGCCAACAACGTCCTGCGCTCGTTCCGGGCCGTCCTGGCGAGGACGGACCTGAACCCGGACGAGTGGACGCCGCGGGAGCTACGGCACAGCTTCGTGTCGGTGCTGTCGGACGCAGGCGTCCCCATTGAGGACATCTCACGGCTGGCCGGCCACAAGAGCACGGAGGTCACCGAGACGGTCTACTGGCATCAGATCCGGCCCGCGCTGCTGGCCGGTGCCGAGGCCATGGACGACGTGTTCCCCGTCGCTGCCGAGGACGTCTAGTCAGGCAGTGTGTCAGGCGGTCATGCAGAAGGCCCATCGCGAGTAATCGCGATGGGCCTTCTGAGCTGGGAGCCGCCTGTCGGAATCGAACCGACGACCTATTCATTACGAGTGAATCGCTCTGCCGACTGAGCTAAGGCGGCGCGCCGTGCGCGAACACGGCTGGATGCAGTCTACCGGGTCCGCGGGGGTGGATGCGCACTGGTTAATCCACGGCACGGCTCGGTCAGTGGCAGAGCGTCCCGTTCTTCGGCGGCTCCGTGGTGACCAGGTAGGTGTCGGTGGCCTTGGTGATGCAGGCGTTGCCCTGCAGGTAGGCGGTGTGGCCGTCGCCGTCCAAGGAGAGGAGGACGCCGGAGTCGAGCTGCTTGGCGAGGCTCTGCGCCCACTTGTACGGGGTGGCGGGGTCGCGGAGGGTGCCGATGACGACGATGGGCGGGGCGCCCTTGGCGTGCACGGCCTGGGGCTGCTGCTTCGGCTGGACGGGCCAGTAGATGCAGGGGAGCCCGCCCCAGACGACGAAGGGGCCGAAGTGGGGGGCGGCCTTCTTGGCCTGGTCGGCGGCCTGGCCGTAGGCGGCGAGGTTCGGCGGGTTGGGCTTGTCGACGCAGTTGACGGCCATGTTGGCGTCCGTCTGGTTGCTGTAGCTGCCGTTCGGCTTGCGCTCGACCATCTGGTCGGCGAGGGCCAGGAGGAGCGTCCCGTCGCCCTTCTGCATGGCCTGGCTGAGGGCCTGGCGCAGGAGGGGCCAGTAGTCCTTGAGGTAGAGGGCGGTGGCGATGCCCATCACGGCGAGGGACTCGGTGACCTTCCGCGAGTCGCGCGTGTTGGCCAGCGGGGTCTTGTCGGTCTTGGCCATGAAGGCGGTGAGGTTCTTCTCGGCCTCGCTCGTGGACGTCCCCAGGGGGCAGCCGGCCGACTTCACGCAGTCCTCGGCGAACGCGCGGAAGGCCGTCTCGAACCCCTTGGACTGCTCCACCAGGGTGCCGATCGCGGACTCCTTGGGGTCCACGGCGCCGTCCAGTACGAGGGCACGGATGTTCTTCGGGAACTCCTCCGCGTAGATGGCGCCGAGGTAGGTGCCGTAGGACGCGCCGTAGTAGGTGAACTTGGAGTCGCCTACGGCGGCACGGAGGATGTCCATGTCGTGAGCGGCGTCCTTCGTGCCCACGTAGGGGAGTTCGGCGGACGCCTTGCTCTTGCAGTTGTTCGCGAACTGCTTGCTCAGGCCCGCGAAGGCGTCGACCTCCTGCTTGTCGTCCGGCGAGGAGTCGGCGGCGAAGAAGCCGTCGAGCTGCGGCCCGGTGTTGCAGCGGACGGGGTCGCTGGCGCCCACGCCGCGCGGGTCGAAGCCGACGATGTCGAAGCGCTTGCGCAGGTCGGCCCCGAAGCTCGAGGCGGCCTGGCGGACGAAGTCGACACCGGAACCGCCCGGACCGCCCGGGTTGGTGAACAGCGAGCCGATCCGAGCGGACTTGTCCTGGGCGGGGAGCCGGATCATGGAGATCCCGACCTTCCCGCCGGACGGCTTCGCGTAGTCCAGCGGGACCTGCGCGGTGGCGCACTGGAACCCGCCGCCGCAGCTCTTCCAGTCCAGCTTCTGGCCGTAGAAGGCGCCGAGCCCGGACGGGGCGGTGCCCGGCGACGTCGCGGCCGTCGCCTCGCGGCCCCCGCCGCCGTCGCCGCCGCTGCACCCGGTCGCCGCCGCCAGCGTCGCCGCCATGGCCACGCCGATGTACCTCGCTGCCCGCACCTGGACCCCGTCTCGTCGTAGCGGCACGTACCCCGGCGCCTACGCTACGTCGGACTGCTGGTCGAGGGCCACTTCCCTCGGTGATCGTGTTCGATGCCGTCGAGCAGCCATTTGAGCCCTAGGTCGAAATCCTCCTGGTTGTAGATCCCCGTGTCGAGGACCGACCTCAGATGCGGGAACTCCCCGCTCTCCAGGAGTTTGGCGATGTAGGTCTGCTCCAGCGCGCTCTGCCGCGCCTCACCCAGGCCCGTCACCCCCATTTCGCGAAGTCGCTGTTCGCGCAGGACGAAACCGAGCATGTAGTGGTCGACGGTCGTGACGATGGCCAGCATCTCCTCGGGATCGTCGGTGAGCCTCGCCGCGGCGGCCATCGACTGCTCCGCGTGCCGCAGCCCGTTCGGCCCGATCCGCGGCGATCGGCCGGCCAGCTCGAACATCCAGGGATGCCGCAGGCCGGCGGCGCGCTCCTTCCGGGTGATCGCGATCATCGCCTCGCGCCAGTCGTCCGGCAGCCCGTCCTCGACCAGGACCTCCACGGCGACCACGTCGTACATCAGGTCGAGGAGGTCCTCCTTCGCCTCGATGTGCGTGTAGAGGCTCATGGCGCGCACGCCGAGCTCGCTCGCGACGCGGCGGATGGAGACCGCCTCCAGCCCCTCGGCGTCGGCGATCTCGACGGCCTTGTCGACGATCGCCTCGCGCGTCAGCTTCGGACGCCGGCCGCCGCGCGGCCGTGCCCAGATGTCGTTGGGACGGGCCCGTTCGCGACGCTCGGCCCGCTCGCCGCGTTCATCGCTCGCGGCCCGCTCGCCGCGCTCGGCTTTTTCGGGGCGCTCGCGGCGCCCGGCCTGCTCCACGCGTTCCGTCCGCTCTGTGCGGTCGCGGTGCTCGGGCCGCTCGTGCTCGTCCCGCTCCGGCCGTTCGTGGTCACGCTCGGGCGGCTCACTGCTCTCTGCCACGCCAGCGATCCTAACCGATACGGCGTATCGATACGGTGTACAGATTGGGCGATACAGTGTACGGTATGACCGATACGGCGTACGGAAACGGAGGGTTGATCTTGACGGCCACTCAGCAGGCGCCCCCGCCCGAGGCGAAGACGGGCATCGATCCACATCTGCGCAACCTGGCGATCGTCGTCGTCCTCGGCGTGATCATGACGGTGCTCGACAGCACGATCGTCAACGTCGCGATCACCGCGCTCGGCAGGGACTTCGGCACCTCGCTGTCGACCATCCAGTGGGTCGTGACGGGCTACACCCTGGCGCTGTCCATGGCGATCCCGATGACCGGCTGGTCGGTGCGGCGCTTCGGCGCCCGGACCATGTGGCTGGTCTCGCTCGGCCTGTTCATCGGCGGCTCGCTGCTGTGCGGGTTGGCCTGGTCGGTGCCGTCGCTCATCGTGTTCCGGGTCCTGCAGGGACTGGGCGGCGGCATGCTGATGCCCGTCGGCCAGACGATGCTCGTCCGGGAGGCCGGGCCGAGCCGGATGGGACGGGTGATGAGCATCGTCTCCGTGCCCGCGATGCTCGCCCCGGTGCTCGGCCCGCTGCTCGGCGGCG
This sequence comes from Spirillospora sp. NPDC000708, assembly GCF_040299565.1. Lineage (NCBI taxonomy): Bacteria > Bacillati > Actinomycetota > Actinomycetes > Streptosporangiales > Thermomonosporaceae > Spirillospora > Spirillospora sp. NPDC000708. Next base: position 11,072 of record NZ_JBEPCJ010000020.1, on the reverse strand, counting down.
CGATCGTCGACCACCTGAGCTGGCGCTGGATGTTCTACGTCAACGTCCCCTTCTGCGCCGCGGCGCTGCTGGCGGCCGTCCGGATGCTGCCGCGCGACACCGAACGCGACGCGGACGCGCGGCTCGACGCGGTCGGCATCTTGCTCCTGTCGCCCGGGCTCGCCGCCCTCGTGTACGGGCTGTCCGAGGCCGGGAACGGCAGCAGCCTCACCGGTGCCCGCTTCCTCACCAGCGTCATCGCCGGCGCCGCCCTGGTGATCGCGTTCGCCCTGCACGCGCTCCGCAAGCGCGAGGGAGCGCTCATCGAACTCCGCCTCCTGCGCACCCGCGCCTTCACCACCGCCACCGGCGGGTTCTTCCTCTACAGCGCGTCCGTGTTCGGGCTGATGATCCTCATCCCGCTGTTCGCCCGGATCGTCCGCGGGGAGTCCGCGCTGGGCTCGGGATGGCTGCTCGCCCCGATGGGCGTCGGCGCGATGATCACGATGTCGGTGGCCGGACGGCTGGTCGACCGGTTCGGCGGCCGCTGGATCGCCGTGGGCGGCGCGGCGATCGTCCTGGCCGGCACGCTCGGCCTGACCACGCTCGATCCCGCGACGGGGCGGGCCGTCATCATGGGCGCGATGTTCGTCGTCGGGCTCGGGCACGGCATGATCGCCCCGTCCCTGATGGCGGCGAGCTACCAGGGACTCCCCCGCGAGGCGGTCGCCGCGGCGACCACGGGCGCGAACATCCTCATCCGGGTCGGCAGCTCGTTCGGCACCGCGGTGATGGCAGTCGTCCTCCAGATCGCCATCCGCCACGAGATCCCCGGCGCCGGCGGCAACCTCGGCGAGGCCGCGTCCCAGCACACCGCCCGCACACCGGAACTGCTCACCAACGCCTTCACCGAGACCTTCTGGTGGACGGCGGCGATCCTCGTGGCCGCGCTCCTGCCCATCCTGGCCGTCCCTGGAAAGGCGAAGGCCGTCCCCGGGACGGCGAAGGCGGCCGAATCATGACGCCCTCAGCCGCGCCGCGCGCCCCGTTCCGAGCAGCGGCATGCGACACCACGCCGGCGCTGAACGACGCCGACCGCGCCGGCGCCGACGCGTGGTCTCACGTCAGCCGGGGCGGTGGGGCCCGCGGAGGTGGACGGGCCCCACCGGCGCGCACCGCTACGGGGGATCGGAGCGCGCGTCTCAACCGGCAGCCCCGCCGACACGAACCTGCCGAAACCAATGCCCTCCCGACACCCCAGCGGTTAGGAGGTGGGGTGGCGTGGGCCGGGGTGCAGTGTCGGTTAGGAGGCGGGGGTGGCGGAGTTCTGGCCTCCGTTCGGGGGGTTGCCGGGTCGGCCGCCCCAGCCGCCTCGGCCGCCCTGCGGGGCCAGAGAGGCGCAGGCCTGCATGGCTTTCTGCTGAGCCGCCGAGCGCGTCGGGCGGTCAGTGGGGCGACCCGACGGACGGCCCGAAGGTGCACCGCTGGGGCGTCCCGACGGCGGCGCGCCGCCGGGTCCACCGGACGGAGCACCGCTCGGACGGCCCGAAGGTGCCCCGCTCGGGCGGTTGCCGCGGTCCGGCATCGTGACGCCTTGCTTCTCCAAGCAGGCACGGAACGCCGACATCTGGTCCGTGCCGGCGGCCTTGCTGGAACTCGCGTTCGCCTTGCCGTCGTCGCCGCCTCCGCAGGCCGCGGTGAGCAGCAGCGTCCCGGTGACGGCGAGACCGCCGAGCAACCGGCCCACGCTGGCCTTGTTCATCTCATCGTCTCCTCATCGGTGGTCAGCGGCCGGTGCCCTGGTTGACGGTGGTCGCGGTCACCGAACCGTCCTTGCCGGTGGTGCCGCGCACGATGACCGTGGCGCCCGAGCCGAGGTCGCGGAGCTTGCCGTCCTTGGTGACGCTGATCCTGGTGCTGCCGCTCGTCTTGACCTTCACGGTCTTGCCGTCCGAAGTGCGCAGGTAGAGGGTGTCGCCGACGACCTTGGTGACGGTGCCGAACGTCATGCCGCCGCCCGCTCCGGCTCCCGCTCCCGCGCCGCCGCCCGCCTGGCCCGGGAAGCCACCGCCAAAGCCGCCGGGGCCGCCGGTCCCGCCGCGGCCGCCCTGCTCCGTGCCCGTTCCGCCGCCGCCCGCCTGGCCAGGGAAGCCGCCGCCGTAACCGCCGAAGCCGCGCCCGCCCGTCCTGCCGTAGCCACCCGCCGCGGCAGGGCCTCCGCCCGGCGAGCCGGAATCATCGGACGTCCATTTCTGCGCTTGGACACCGCCGAGGAAACCGGCCACGAGGAGGAGCCCGGCGCCCAAGTAGAGGGTCGGCCCCGGCAGGGAGCGCCTCGCCGGCTTCGCCGCAAGTTCCGCGTCGAGGTCACCATCGAACGGCGAACTCGCGAGGAGCTCGGAATCGCCCATCGGCCTTTCGAGCACCGGCTCCGGCCCTCGACCCGGCCCTCGTCCCGGCTCCCGGTCGAGCAGCGGCGCCGCGCCTTGCCCTGGGGGCAGTGCTGCCGCGCCTTGCCCTGGGGGCAGGGTTGCCGCGCCTTGCCCTGGGGGCAGGGTTGCCCCCTGGCCTGATGCCGGTCCTTGGGCTGGGGGCTCTCCCTGGCCCGGCGTCGCACTCTGGTCCCGCACGGGTGGTTGCCGGGACGCGGCACCTTGGCCCGGCCCTGCGGACTGGCCTGGGGTTGCGGCTTGGTCTGATGCTGGTGCTTGGGCTGGGGACTCTCCCTGGCCCGGCGTTGCGCCTTGGCCGGGTGCGGGTGGTTGCCAGGAAGCCGCGCCTTGGCTCCGCCCCGCGGGCTGGCCTGACATTCCGGCTTGGGCTGGGGGCTCTCCCCGGCCTGGTGTCGTGCTCTGGCCCGGCGTCGCGCCTTGGCCGGCCGCGGGTGGTTGCCAGGACGCGGCGCCTTGGCTCGGCCTCGTGGGCTGGCCTGGGGTTGCGGCTTGGCCTGGGGCTTCGGTGTAGTCCGGTGTCGGGGCTTGGGTCGGCCTCGTGGGCTGGCCTGGGGTTGCGGCTTGGGCCGGTGGTTCGGGGGTGGGGTGCCAGGGGGCTGGGGCTTGGCGGGTGTGCTGGGCGGCGCCCGTGCTCGCCCATGGGCGGACGTGTTCCGGGCCGGATGCGCCGGGGGTGTCCGCGGCGTCGCGGTCTTGTCCGTCGTGCCCTGAAACGCTCATCCGCGCCTCCTCTCCGTCGAAGTCCGAGGGCATCGGCTGCTCTGCCCGCCCGGCGTCCGGGGCGTGGGCGGGCGGCGTGTCCTTGGGCGGGGTAGGGCCGCTCGGGTTCGCGCGTCCCGCCGCCGAGCGGTCGCCCGGCTCGGCTCGCGTATCGCGGCGGGCGGGCGGCGGCGTGGCGCGGTCGGGGCGGGTGGGTCTGCGGCGTCTGCGGGTCATGGGCGATTCCTTGGTCGGTCACTCATGGCGGAGCGCCTCGATCGGGCGGAGCTTCGCGGCGCGGTTGGCCGGGTAGCTGCCGAAGAACAGGCCGATGGCGACCGAGACGGCCAGGGCGAGCACGATCGACGACGGCACCAGGACGGGTTTGACGCCGACGATCGTGAAGAGGCTGCCGACGACGCCCGCGACGACGCCGAGGACGCCGCCGATGAGGGACAGGACGGTGGCCTCGGCGATGAACTGGCCGAGGATGGCGCCGCGGGGCGCGCCGATGGCCTTGCGGATGCCGATCTCGCGGGTCCGTTCGGTGACGGTGACCAGCATGATGTTGGTGATGCCGATGCCGCCGACGAGGAGGCTGATCGCGGCGACGGCGCCGAGCAGGACGGTGAAGGTCTTGTTCGACTCGGAGACCGCGGACTGCACGCTGGCCTGGCTGGAGACGGTGAAGTCGGCGGTGCCGGACGAGGCGATGTCGTGCCGCTGCCCGAGGATCTGGGTGACCTCGGCCTGCGCGGAGTCGACGGCGTCGCTGTCCTTGGCCTGGACGATGATCTGGCTGAGGGCGCCGTAGCCGGTGAGGGTCTCCTGGACGGCGGGCAGCGGCGCGATCGCGATGCTGTCGGGGTCGGAGAAGCTGGAGGAGGACGAGCCGGTCGCCTTGAGGACGCCGACGACGGTGAAGCGGATGCCACCGACGTCGATCTTCTTGCCGAGGGGGCTGGCGCGTCCGAACAGGTCGGAGGCGGTGGTGCTGCCGAGGACGACGGTCTTGTTAGCGGCGGTGACGTCGGCGGTGGTGAACGCGGCGCCGGACGCGACGGTCTTGTTCGCGGCGGCGAAGTAGGTGGGGGTGGTGCCGACGAACTGGTTGATGGTGGCGCTGGTGCCCTCGTAGCCGGCGGTGACGGACTGGCTGGTCACGACCGGGGAGGCGCTCTTGACGGACGGGGCGTCGGCCGCGTTGACGAGGGCGGCGGCGTCCTGGGTGGTGAGGTCGTGGGCCTGGGTGCGGGGGCCGGAGCCCTCCCCGGAGCCGGCGCCGGCGCCGCCGAACCCGCCGAAGCCGCCCGGGCCGCCGCCGAAGCCGCCGCGTCCGCCGCCGCCACCGGTCGTCGACTTGGTGACGGTGAGGGAGTCGGCGCCGAGCCGCTGGATGCTCTTCTTGATCTGCTCGGACGAGCCGTTGCCGACGGCGACGAGGAGGATGACGGCGCCGACGCCGATGAGGATGCCGAGGGTGGTCAGGGAGCTGCGCAGCTTGTTGGCGGAAAGTCCGCGCAGCGCGAACCGCAGGATCTCGAGGGGGCTCACCGGGCGCCCTCCGGGTTCCAGGACGCGTCCCCCGCGGTCCAGGACGCGGCGGGCGTGGTCCAGGACGCGGCGGGCGGCGGGCCGGCGACGGGGGCGCGGCGGACGTCGTCGACCACGCGGCCGTCGACGAGCCGGACGACGCGTTTGGCGTGCGCGGCGACGTCGTCCTCGTGGGTGATGACGACGATGGTGCGGCGGGCGAGGCTGAGCCGGTCGAAGACGGCGAGGACGTCGGCGGTGGAGCCGCTGTCGAGGGCGCCGGTGGGCTCGTCGGCGAGCAGGAGGGTGGGGGAGGTGACGAGGGCGCGGGCGACGGCGACGCGCTGCTGCTGGCCGCCGGAGAGCTCGTTTGGCTCGTGCCGGGTGCGGTCGGCGAGGCCGACCTCGCGGAGGGCGGCGAGGGCGCGGCGGCGGCGTTCGGGGCCTTTGACGCCGCCGTAGGCGAGGGGGAGTTCCACGTTGGCCTGGGCGGTCATCCGGGGGATGAGGTTGAAGGACTGGAAGATGAAGCCGATGCGGCGGTTGCGGAGGATGGCGAGGCGGCGCTCGTCGAGGGAGCCGACGTCGATGCCGTCGAGGAGGTAGCGCCCGGCGGTCGGGACGTCCAGGCAGCCGATGATGTTCATCAGGGTGGACTTGCCGGACCCGGACGCGCCCATGATCGCGACGTAGTCGCCGGGTTCGACGGTGAGGGTGACGCCGCGCAGCGCGTGCACGGCGGTGTCGCCCTCCCCGTAGACCTTGCCGACGTCGCGGATGCTGAGGACGGGCTCGGGGCCGTCCTGCCGGACGGCGGGGATCACCTGCGGCCCCCGCCGCCGCCCGGCGCGCCGCCGCCGAAGCCGCCGGCGGGTCCGGCGCCGCCGCCGGGGAAGCCGCCGCGCTGGGTGGTGCCGCTCGTCCCGGTGCCGGTGGAGGTGACGACGACCTGGTCGCCCTCGTTGAGGCCGGAGGTGATCTCGGTGCCCTGGTCGCCCTTCACGCCGGTCTCGACGGTGACGGTGCTCTGCCTGCCGTTGCGGACGACGGTGACGGTGCTCTGCCCGCCGGCCGTCCTGACGGCGGCGGTCGGCACGTAGAGGACGTCCTCGGCGGACGCGGTGGTGATCTCGACGGTGGCGGTCTGGCCGAGCCGGACGCCGGACGGGACCTTGGTGAGCGAGATCGTCGCGGGGAACTTCACCACGTTGTCGGTGGTGGTCGGGGACAGCCCGATCGAGGTGATCTTGCCGGTGGCGGTCGTGCCGGTGAGGGCGTCGAAGGAGATGGACGCGGTCTGGCCGACCTTGAGCTTGGTGGTGTCGGCCTCGGTGAAGTCGCCTTCGATCTGGAGGTGCTTGGTGTCGACGAGCTCCATGAACCCGGACCCGGACGAGGACGACGACCCCGACGAGGAGGAGGAGGACGACGACGAACCCGACCCGCCGCCGCCCGACGCCCCCGCGCCGGACGACGCGGAACCGGACGAGCCGGACCCCGACGAGGACGACCCGGACCCGCCGGAGCTGCCGCCGACGGTTCCGTTGACGGCGGTGACGGTGCCGGCGAACGGCGCCTTGAGGACGGTGCCCTGGTAGGCGCGCAGCGCGGAGTTGTAGGCGTTCCTCACCTGCAGGTAGCTGGCGTAGCCCTTGGCGGACGTGGTGTCGCCGTCCTCGGCGGCCTCCAGGTCGGCCTTGGCCTCGTCGATGTTCTCGAGCGCCTCGGTCTGGTCGAGCCGGGCGAGGACCGCACCGGCGACGACCTTCTGGCCCGCCTTGACGTAGATCTTCGCGACCGTGCCGGACGTGCCGAACGACAGGTCGCGGCTGCGTGCGCTCTCCACCGAGCCGGACGCCGACACCGACGCCGACACCGTGCCGCGCTCCACCCGCGTGACCCGGGTGGCCGCCGCGGCGCCGTCACCTCCGTCGCCGAGGGTGAGGTATGCGGTGCCGGCCCCGGCCACCAGCAGCACGCCGAGGGCGCCGTTGATGAGCGTGGTCCGGCGTTGGAACGGCCATTTCATGCGAGAAGGCTCTTGGCCGCGCATGGGGCTCTCGTGAGGTGAATATGAGAATTGGATGAGAGAGCCGGGACGGGTGTGACAGGACGGGCCCGTGCGGGCAGGTACAAGGGTCGCCGTCCCGCGTCGCGGCACCGGGCGGACGGCGGCCGCATGCGGTCGAAATAGGGGCGTCGCGGGGGCGGTTGGCCCAGTCATGAGTGCAGCGAAGGAGCGGACCCGCGTCCGCATCGAGCAGAGCGGCAAGCGCGTCCGGGCGTACCTCGGCGGCAACCTGGTGGCCGACACCATCGCGCCGACCCTCGTATGGGAGATCCCCTACTACCCGACCTACTACGTTCCGGTGGCGGACGTGCGGGCCGAGCTCGTCGAGGACGGCCCGGGCGAGCGCTCGCCGAGCCGCGGCGACGCGACGGCGTACACGGTGAAGGTGGACGGCGCCGAGGCCCCCGGCGCGGCGCTCCGCTACCTGGAGTCGCCGGTCGAGGAGCTGCGCGGGCTCGTCCGGCTGGACTGGGGCGCGATGGACTCCTGGTTCGAGGAGGACGAGGAGGTGTTCGTCCATCCCCGCAACCCGTACACGCGCGTGGACGTGCTGGCGAGTTCCCGGCGCGTGCGCGTGGAGGTGGACGGTGTGACGGTGGCGGAGTCGTCCAGCCCCAGGTTGCTGTTCGAGACGGGTCTTCCGGTGCGGTACTACCTGCCGAAGACGCACGTCCGGATGGATCTGCTAGAGCACACGGACACCGCCACCCACTGCCCTTACAAGGGGACGGCGGAGTACTGGTCGGTGCTGGCGAACGGGAAGGTCCACGAGGATCTCGCCTGGTCGTACCCGACGCCGCTGGAGGAGTCCCGCAAGGTGGCGGGGCTGGTCTGCTTCTACAGCGAGAAGGTCGACATCTACGTGGACGGGGTGCTGCAGGAGCGGCCGAAGTCGCGTTTCTGAGCGGAGCCGGTCCAGGGCGATCTCGTCACCAGGCTGAGAGGGGTTAGCCACCAGGCCACATTCGAGCGCGGAAGTTATCACCGGGCATTACACCATCGGATGGAACATCATGCGATGGTGTGATGCCTGTCGCTTTCTCCGAGCAGGACTTGCGACCTCCCTACGGCTACGTAACCGTAGGTTACTAAGCCGTAAGTTAAGCGCGCCGACGGGGAGGCACCCTTGACCCCTGCACTCTCAGCACGGCCGGAACGGTCCGGAGCGGGCGGCCGGCTCGCCGCCGCCGCGCGCCTGCTGACGACGCCGCTCCTGCCTGAGGACTACCTCGGCCTGCTCAACCCGCTGTGGTCCACCGCCGAACCGCGCGGACGCGTCGAGGCGGTGCGGCACGAGGCGCCCGGCGCCGCCACCCTGGTGATCAGGCCCGGGACGGCCTGGCGCGGGCACCGCCCCGGCCAGTGGGTGAAGCTCGGCGTGGACATCGGCGGTGTCCGGCACTGGCGGACGTTCTCGCTGTCGTCCCCGCCGCGGCCGGACGGCCGCATCACGATCACGGTCAAGGCGGGCGAGGACGGCTTCGTGTCCGCGCACCTCGTGCACCGGATCCGGCCGGGCGCGATCGTCCGGCTCGGCGAGGCGGACGGCGACTTCACGCTGCCGTCGCCGGTGCCGTCCCGGCTGCTGTTCGTCACGGCGGGCAGCGGGATCACGCCGGTCATGGCGATGCTCCGGCACCTCGCCGCCGCCGAGGACGCGCCCGACATCGTGCTCGTCCACTCCGACCGGCACGCCGGCGACGTCATCTTCGGCGAAGAGCTGCGGACGATGCCGGGGATACGGCTGCACGAGCGGCACACGTCCACCGCCGGCCGCCTCGCCCCGTCCGGCATCGCCGGCCTCTGCCCGGACTGGGCGGAACGGGACACCTGGGCCTGCGGCCCGTCCGGGATGCTCGACGGCCTCGCCGAGCACTGGCGCGCGGCCGGGATCGAGGACCGGCTGCGCGTCGAGCGGTTCCGGCCCGCGCTGGCCGCCGGCACGGGCGGCGAGGGCGGCCGCGTCCGCTTCACCGAGAGCGGCGTCGAGACCGACGCCGGCGGGAGCACCCCGCTGCTGGACGCCGGCGAGCGCGCCGGCGCGCTGCTGCCGAGCGGCTGCCGGATGGGCATCTGCTACAGCTGCGTCGGCCGCCTCCGCGCCGGGCGGGTCCGCGACCTGCGCACCGGCGAGGTGCACGGCGAGGAGGGCGAGATCGTCCAGACCTGCGTCTCGGCCGCCGCCGGCCCCGTCGACATCGAACTCTGAAAGGGACCGACGATGCCCGCAACGACCGACCACCTCACCCCCGCCGATTACGCCGCGATCGCCCGCGAGCTCGACGCCCTCCGCGACGAGGTCACCGCCGATCTCGGCGAGCGCGACGCGGACTACATCCGCAAGGTGATCCGCTGGCAGCGCGGGCTGGAGATCGGCGGCCGCGCGCTGCTGATGGCGTCCGCGCTGCCGCCCGCCTGGCTCGCCGGGACCGCGACCCTCGCCGTCGCGAAGATCCTGGAGAACATGGAGATCGGGCACAACGTCATGCACGGCCAGTGGGACTGGATGCGCGACCCGAAGATCCACTCGACGACCTGGGAGTGGGACAACGTCTCCCCCGCCGAGCAGTGGAAGCACTCGCACAACTTCGTCCACCACACCTTCACCAACGTCCTCGGCAAGGACAACGACGTCGGCTACGGCATCCTGCGCGTCGCGCCCGAGCAGCCGTGGCACTGGGGCAACGTGCCGCAGCCGGTCTACAACCTGCTGCTGGCGATGTTCTTCGAGTACGGCGTCGCGCTGCACGACCTGGAGCTCGACAGGATCCGCGAGGGCACCCACGACGAGGAGGTGACGAAGGCGAAGCTGCGCGCGATCGGGCGCAAGATCCGCCGCCAGTGGGGCAAGGACTACCTGGCGTTCCCGCTGCTCAGCGGCCCGCAGTTCCTGTCCACGCTGTCGGCGAACCTCACCGCGAACATCGTCCGCAACGTCTGGGCCCACATGATCATCTTCTGCGGGCACTTCCCCGGCGACGTCGACGTGTTCGAGGAGGACTACCCGCTCGACGCCGAGACCAGGGGCGAGTGGTACGTGCGGCAGCTGCTCGGCTCCGCGAACATCACCGGCGGCCCGCTGTTCCACCTGATGACCGGCAACCTCAGTCACCAGGTCGAGCACCACCTGTTCCCGGACATCCCGAGCAACCGGTACGCGGAGATCGCCCCGCGCGTCCGCGACCTGTGCGCCCGCTACGGCCTGCCGTACCACACCGGCTCGCTGGCGAAGCAGGTCACGAGCACCTGGAAGAAGATCTTCCGCTACGCCCTTCCCGGCGGGGCCGCGAAGCCGAAGCCCGCTCCGAAGCCCCCCGCGCGCGAACCCGTCGCCGCCTGACGCCCGCCCCGGTCGCCCTAGCCGAGGGCCTGGGCGACCGGCAGGAAGAGCCGGGCCGGGTCGTTGGCGATCGGTTCGCCGTACTCCATGACCGTGGTCGTGAAGAACGGGCTCAGCCCCCGCCTCTCCGCCCACGCGACCAGCTCCGGGTGCCGGTGGTCGATGTCGAGGCGCACCGGCCCCGGCGGGACGATCTCGTCCACGAGCGCCAGGGCGGTCCCCTCGTCGCGGGCGACGACGGGGCCGACGAGGGCCCGCCCGTCGTTCCACCACACGCCGCCGAAACCCGCGATGCCGGACCCGTCGCGGACGACGTTGAAGGTCGCGCAGAACGACGGCAGCCCGTCCACGACCTGCGTCCGGTCGGCGCCGAACACCTCGGCGTCGAGCGCGCGGACGGCGGGCATGTCCGCGGGCGTCGCCGGCACGGACACGCCCTGCCGCGACGGCCCGTCGGCCTCGCCCGTGTACGTGGTGCAGGTCCCGACCGAACGGAAGCCCAGACGCTCGTACAGCGGACGGCCCATCTCGGTGGCGGTCAGGCAGAGGCTCGCCGTCCTCGCCTCGTCCATCGCATGGCGCATGATCCGGGCGCCGAGGCCGCGCCGCTCGTAGCGCTTGGCGACCAGCACCATGCTGATGGCCGCGACGTCCTTGCCGTACGGCGTCGACACCACCGTGGCGGCGAGACCGCCGTTCCCGTCGTCGATGCCGTAGACGTCGCCGACGGAGAAGAGGAAGCGCCACTTGCGGTCCTCCCTCCCCCACTCGCGGTCCTCGGCGAGCCGCTGGCACGCGGGAAGGTCGTCGATCGAGAGCCGCCGCACCGGTGAATCCATGGGACGCGACGCTAGGACGCCCCCGAACCCGCCGACAACCGAATTACCCGGCCGCTCACGTCCCGCATTACCCCTCACGTCATCGACCCGATGACCGTCCGCGGGAGATCGTCATGGTGCACGCACCGAGACGGACGAACCGGGGAGATCCCTTGTCA